>JAFLJW010000428.1 GCA_022712815.1 Pseudodesulfovibrio sp.
CAGGAGCAGGAAGACAGAGTGACGGCCATCAGCCTTGACCTTTTCGATCTCGGCCTGCAGGGCGTCCTTGTGAGCATCCAGCATGGACAGGTCAACAACTTCGAGCTGGCCAATGCCAAACTTGCTGCCAGCCATGTCAAAGTCCTTGTAATCGCGGAAGACCAACTCATTGGGAGTGGCACCGTCAACAGCAGACTTGACCTTGAACATTTCCATGCCCAGAGCCATGACGTCTGCGACATCAGCGATCTTGGCCAGAACCTCGACAGCTTCCTTGTCAGCATCAGTGGTGGTAACGGACTTGAACATGACGGTGTCGCTCAGGATGGCGCACAGCAGGATACCGGCAATATTGGCGGGCATCTCGACATTGTAGAAATCGTACATGTTCTTGAGTACCGTGCCTGTACAGCCCACGGGCCAGACCCACATTTCCAGCGGGCCGGAAGTGGTGATATCACCAAGCTTGTGGTGATCGACGACGGCAACGAGCTCGCCCTTGTCCAGATTGTCGATGGTCTGGGAAATGTCAGTGTGATCGACCAGAATGATCTGCTGATCGGTAGCATCGGTCACGATCTTGGGGGCGGTGAGGCCGAATTTCTCAAGTACGAAAGAGGTCTCCGGAGCAATTTCGCCCTGAGCGATAGCCTCGGCAGCCATACCACGCTTGGTGTACAGATCGGCAGCAGCAATCGCGGAAGCGATAGTGTCAGTATCCGGGTTTTTGTGTCCAACAACCAAAATAGCCATATCAAGTCCTCCTAAATTAAATGTATCCATGATAAGGGGATGTGCCTTTGGAAATAGAATGTGACGAATATCACAATCTCAATCTGCTGCCAAGCTAAAACCGGTTCCAAAAAGCGAAAAGAACGAAAAGGAAGACCCCAGTCGCAAGAACGACGTAGGCTCGCTTGAGACGAAGTGCCATGAGGCCTCCGAGAGTGGCGGCAACCCACAAATGAGCCCACTTTATATCGACTGAAACCAACAGACCGGGATATAGTGTGAATATTGCCTGAAGCAGGTATTTCAACATGAGGATTGCGATAAAAAACGTTAACCATGACATGACAAAAGTCCTGGATAAAGACCGCAATATCAGAGCCCCAGGCAAATTGGGTGATTCAGGATTTCGCACCCAGGTAAGGAGCTGATTATAACTCCCCCGCTCTCGTTCCCGAAGAGCCGCTTCCACTTTTGTCCCCAGCCACGCAAGAGGCATACTGGCAAAAAGCACCCCCATGATACGCGCCGGATGATCCAGTCCGAAATACGTTGTCAGCGAAAGGGCGGAAAATGTCGCCGCTGTAAGGTGGGGGGGGATAAATGTACCTACAGGAATCAGGTCAAGCCAGAAGAGTTCAAAGAAAATAGCGATGTAAAGACTTGTTGTGTAATCACCGGTAAAAGCACCCCAGAACAGCCCAATGACCAATGGACGTTCAAGAAGCCCTATGCTGATCGAATATCGAAACAGGGAAAAGAGAGCAAAAAAAAAGCGACCAGTGCAAACCACATGAAAGAGTTATCAACAAACATGCTTTAAAACCTCACCTGAACAGGATCATTTGGAACACACCTGAAATCCAGTTCAACCCCTTTCCTGAATAGTTGCCGAAGACAGCTCTCATCTTCATCCGAGAGTGCAACACTTGGAGATACTTGCTTTTTACCCGGACTGTAATGGACATTCCCGATATTCAGGACTTCAAACCCAAAACCTGAGTCAAATGCACGTTTGGCATCAGAACAGTTTGAAAAAAGGACAAGAATTTCCGTGGTATCCTTGTAAGATGACAATTGTTTTACCTCGTCAGCCAGACCCTCTACATTAACAAAAAAACTGGTCACGGTCTGCGGAATGGCAAGGGACATGATTTCCTGCTGCAAGACATCATTTGCCAACTCATCATTGGCGACAATAACGTTCTTCGCCCCGGTATACGGAAGCCATGTCTCTATTATCTGACCGTGAATCAAACGATTGTCTATGCGTACGAGAGTCACGGTAACAAGCCTACTTTTTGACCTTTTTACGCAACATGGCACCAGCGACCTTAATCCCCTGTCGCCCGGCATCCTTAACTTTTTCGGACAATGCATCGAGTGACATTGAACGGGATTGAAGCGTGGCAACAACCATTGGAAGGTTGACTCCGGTGATGACTTCAAGATTTTCCGATTTCATGAGGGAAAGGCTCATGGTAGTGGGCGATCCGCCGAAAAGATCGGTCAGGGCCACAACGCCCTTCCCTGTTTCCACGGAACGGATAGCCGAACGAATCGATTCCATGGTTTCGTCAACGCCCTGATTGATGTCCACACCTATGGGCAGACATTTTTCCTGGGGGCCAAGCACCATCTCGGCAGCCTCAAGAAGGGTTTTAGCAAACGAACCATGAGTGACAAGAACAACACCAACCATTGAATTATCATCTTTTTTAGACTTTGCAGCCATTTTTTATCCTAATTCCATATGTCTGTGTTCAATTGTAACAGCATACCCTTTTTTCTTGAGGGTCGCCAGCACAGACTCGGCCACGGAAACAGATCGATGCCGCCCTCCTGTGCATCCGATGGCCAATGTGATTCGATAACGACCTTCATCTGCGTAGAGCGGAAGCATATACGATATGAAATCCATAAACCTGTCATAAAATTCCAAACCGACTTTACTGCCAAGAACATACTCGGAAATAGCCTTATCCATGCCGGAAAGCGTCCTGAGTTCCTTTTCAAAATATGGATTGGGGAGAAAACGAAGGTCAAAAACAAGATCGGCTTCGGCAGGAACACCATACTTGAAACCAAAAGTAATGATGTGAACCCGCATTCCTCGGCCAAGTTCTTCGATGGCCGACCACTTGGTCTGAATAATCCGCCTCAGATCATGAATCGAATAATCAGTGGTATCCAGAACCATCTCCGCATTCTTGCGAATGGATTGGAGCAGATTTTTCTCTTGCTCCAATGCCTGCTCAAGTCCCAGATCACGGCTTTCGAGAGGATGCGGCCTGCGCGTTGTGGCATAGCGTCGCACAAGTTCACTCATCCGGGCTTCCATGAACAAAATCAAGGGGATAATACCCATATCAGCCAGCTCGCTCAAGGCATCATCCCAACCGTCAAGAAACTCTGGCTGGCGCAGGTCCATACCAAGGGCAAGCCCTCGATATTTTGAATCCTGTTTGAGAATGAGTTCAGCTATCTTGGGAGACATGCCGGACGGCAATCCATCAATGCAGAAAAAACCCAAATCTTCAAAAACGTTAAGAGCGGTACTCTTCCCTGACCCGGAGATACCGGTCACAACAACGACTGGAAATGGATTGTTGGGAGTCAAGGGATACCTGCAAGCTAAATGTCTTTAAGAAGTTTCCACAGAGCATCAAAACTATCGGCATCAAGAAACTCTTTACAAAAAGTTTCATCTTTCAACGTTCTGGAAATCTGTGCCAGCACGCGCAAATGCATGCCAGCCACTTGCTCTGGAGCCAGGACCAGGAAAAAAATGGTACACGGTTTATGATCAAGGGCATCAAATTCGACTCCCTCAACACTCCGCCCAACGATCACTATGACCTTTTCCAGATTTTCCAGCTTGCCATGAGGGATGGCAATGCCATCACCAATGCCGGTTGTACCAAGCTTCTCACGCTCAAGAAGGACACGGACCGCTTCGTCCGTGTCCATCTCGGAATATTTGTCGCCTAACGGAACGAGAAGTTCCTTGAGTACCTCCGACTTGTTGCCGGAGGTCAGATTGGGAAGGACGAGGTCCTTCTCCAGATAATCACCAAGTTTCATACTTAATATCCAGGGTCGATCAGGCCGTAATCGCCGTTCTTCCGCTTATAGATTACATTGACACCCTCGGTTTCAGCATTGCGAAACACGAGGAATTCATTTTCAAGAGTATCTAGCTGCATGGCAGCTTCATCAATGGACATCGGCTTGGGTTCATACTCGTCAGTACCGACAATCGTAGGGACAGAATCAGCAGTCAGTTCATCAAATGAAAGTATATTCATCTGCACCGACTTATTGCCACGTCCCTTCTTGCTACGACTCTTGGTCTTTTCACGCATCTTCCGAAGCTGCGCTTCCAGCTTGTCCAGCACCATGTCAATGGTGGAATACATATCTTCAGAGGCTTCATAAGCCGATACATGGATACCGTCTGCATTCAGAATAATATCCGCCTTGTGACGAAACTTATCAACCTGCAAATTTACCTGGAGATCGGCCGTTGAATCGGGAACGTACTTCGCTACCTTTTCAAAACGCTTCTTAGCGTAGCCCTTGAGATGATCAGACGGCTCAAAGTTCTTGAAAGTGAAGCTGATGTTCATACGCTACCTCCTGGTTGAAGAGTCTTGGCAAGCAGGCTAAAAGTACTGCTTGCGCTTGGAAGAGGAAGGAATACCCATTGCTGAACGGTATTTGGCTACGGTGCGCCTGGCGATATTCACCTCAAGTTCTTCCTTGAGTATTTCACCTATGCGTTCATCACTGAGCGGCTTCTTCGTGTCTTCACCTGCAATCATTTGCTTGATGAGAGCTTTTACACTCTCCGAACCAACCTGAGTTCCGTCATCCAGCTCCAAGGCACTGTTGAAAAAGAATTTCAACTCAAAAATACCATGCGGGGTGGAGACATACTTACTTGTCGTAATGCGACTCACGGTTGATTCGTGCATTTCGATGTCCTCGGCTACCTCCTTGAGAATCAAGGGTTTAAGCTTTGTCACACCATCTTCGAAAAAATCTCGTTGAAAGCCGACAATGCTCTCTACCACTTTATACAATGTTCTCTGCCGCTGGTACAGACTTTTCATAAGCCACGCGGCAGATCGCATCTTTTCCTGAAAATATTCCTTTTCCTTGCCCGCCGCACCCTTCATGCTTTCCATGTAAAAGGTATTCATCTGGATTCTGGGCAACCCATCCTCATTGAGGATGATGACGAAATCTTCGCCAAACTGGTAGACATAAACATCCGGGCTGACATAATGCGGCTCAGTGCTGGAAAAATTAGTTCCAGGCATGGGGTCAAGGGTCTGCAACATATCCAGATATTCCTTGAGTTCATCCATGGATATCTTGAACTTGCGTGCAAGTGGCTTGTAACGATTCTTTTCCAGATCTTCCAAGTGGTCACGAACAAGTGAAAGCAGGATCGGATCATCATATCCAAGCACATCCATCTGAACGAGCAAGCATTCCTGAGGCGTCCGTGCGCCAACGCCGACCGGATCAAGACGCTGCATGCGCATGAGGACCATTTCAACCTCTTCGTCCGTGGCCTGAACCATGGATTGAATTTCTTCAACAGAGGCCTGTAGGTACCCATTGCCATCGATATTTCCGAGGATTATCTCGCCAATGGCAATTTCATGTTTTGAAAAATTTGAAAGCCGCATCTGCCAGTTGAGATGACCTTCAAGGGAGGGTTTTGAAGCAAGTCTGGCTTCAAAAGAAAGACCTTCTTCCGGGACCTCGGTCTCACGGAAAGTCGCCTGCTTGGATGTGCTGGAAAATTCGCCAAGATAGTCTTCCCAATCGGCATTACGGACAAGTTCTTCCTCTGCCTGGGATTCTGTCAAGACCTCAGTGGATTCAGATACATCAATCTCAACCTCAGTCTCATCAAGGAAAGGATTTTCCAAGAGTTCCTGCTGAACAGTCTCAAGCAGTTCAAGGCGAGAGAGTTGCAACAGCTTGATGGCCTGCTGCAACTGAGGCGTCATAACTAGTTGCTGAGAAAGCTTGAGTTGTTGTCTAAGTTCCAAACCCATATTGTCGTGCCTCAAAGGCTAAGAATACATATTTTGCCATTTTTTAATTCATTTTACTTTTTTCCACTACAGCTATCTAATCCTGATAATGATCATGCCACACCTGAAAAAAAGAAGCAACACAATACTGATAACATGCCGTTTCTGTTGAATTAAAAATCCAAACATTTCTGCATGAAAAAAGTGTACCAATGATTCAGTGTACTGTAAATTAACAATGCGAATAATGAAAAGAAAAGGGGATTACAGACTAAAATCTTCACCCAGATAGATTTGACGGGCACGACTGCTCTGGACAATATCATTCGGGGTTCCTTCAAGAATGACAGCCCCTTCATAGACAAGATAGGCTCGATCACAGATGTTCAATGTTTCCCGAACATTATGGTCAGATATGAGAATACCGATCCCCATGCTTTTCAAGACGGATATGATTTCCTGAATATCAATGACAGCAATGGGATCGATTCCAGCAAAAGGCTCATCCAGAAGCAGAAATTTGGGATTGAGAATCAGGGCACGGGCAATTTCAAGCCGTCTCCGCTCACCACCGGACAAGAACATGGCAACCTGATCGGCAAGCTTTGTAATGCTGAACATCTCCATCAACTCATCGGCACGTTCCTTTTGCGCCGCTGAATTCAGAGATGTTTGCTCAAGGATTATTTCCAGATTCTGACGGGTGGTCAGTTTTTTGAAGATGGAACTTTCCTGCGGCAAATAGCTCACCCCCAAGCGGGCGCGTTCATGCAGCGGCTTGTCAGTCAACTCTTTTCCGTCAAGATGGACCTGACCGGTATTTGGCTTGACGATGCCGACAAGCATATAAAAAGTGGTCGTTTTGCCTGCGCCGTTTGGCCCAAGCAAACCCACCACTTCCTTGGGTTTAAGCTCAAGATTGATACCATGCACGACCTCTTTCTGGCCGTATCGCTTGGAAAGATTTGCAGCAGTCAGTCCATCAGACATTTATGGCACCTCTATTTTTCCCGGTGTCAGAAAAATAGCCTTGACTCGCTGGCCTTTGCCACCAATCACTTCGCTACGATTATCCCGCACGTTGAAATTGATGACTTCGCCTGTCAGGCTATTGGGACCATCCTGCAACATGGGGTTCTGTTCCATTTTAAGCACTTGTTTTTCAACAAAATATGTCAATTTACCACACGTGCCTTCTGTATTCTCTTTCTTCACGCGGACATTGCCTTCCGCAATAATCCTGTCCACACTATCCGCCCCGATCTTGTTCCCGCTCGAAGAGAAATAGGCCGACAGCGTCTTGGCCCACAAAGTCAACTTCCCATGCTCGGCAATCACGTTGCCAACAAAGGAAACAACCTTCCCATTTTCATCGTAGACCATACGGTCCGAGGTGATTTTCACCGGAACGCGACTGGGGTCAATGCCGACCTTGATCGGATCAGGCGGGGGCGCGGTT
>JAFLJW010000389.1 GCA_022712815.1 Pseudodesulfovibrio sp.
CGATATCTTTCTTACCACCGGTCACCTGCACCGTGGCTCGTTTCCGCATCCGGCCATCAGGCAGGCACCGACCGAGCAAATGGTCTATTGCTCCAAGGACCGGGGATTGACATGGAGCCCCCTGTCCGTGCTGGCCCATCACCGCAACCTAGTGCTCTGTGAAGCGTCCATGCTCCGTCTGCCGGATGGGCGTATCATCGCGCTCATGCGTGAGAACAGCTTTGTCTACGAACCGATGTATCTGTGCATCAGCGAGAACAACGGCGGAACATGGTCTGACCCCATTCCCACTCCGCTCATCGGTCATCGCCCGACCATGGGACTGGTGCAGGACGGGCGGCTGCTCATAACCTATCGCACCGTTGGCCCTGATGCCGGGACAAGCGCATGGCTGGGAACCCTTGCTGAACTGATGAGCGATTTCAAGGTCCATGGCCGGGCCGCGAATCCAGACAATCCGGTGCTGACATTGGACGGTCTGCGCATTCGTAATGATGAGGGCGAGGACTCAGTGGTCCGCTACGCCCTGCGCCCGCTGACCGATCCGCGCTCGGCCACGGCAACGCTGGAAGCCGAAGTGCGCGTGGACATGGCCGACAAGAACGGATGTGCCATCCGCCTGGGTGGATGGTGGCGCATCTATCCCGACAGGATCGAACCGGATGTGAAAAATCCCAAGCCCATCGCTATTGAGCCGGGCCGGTTCAATGCCATCAGGCTCAACTACGCCAGCGGGCAGGTCACTTTGAGCGTCAACGGAGAGAAACGTGCCGCCATCAAGGTGGATGCCGACCACGCCGACACCCGGCCCATACTTTTCGGTGCTCCTTATCCTTTTGAAGAGAACGGTGTGGATTGCACATGGAAACGGGTCAGCCTTGAAACCAATGAGCCAGCCAGCCAACGAAACTATTGGTGGGAGTGGAAAGCGAAAGACGGCCTGCCCGATCAGTGGGTACAGGACCGTGTGTTGGAGCTGAAAAACGACCGCAACGCCGCCTCGCCGGACTTCGGGTATTCCGGTTGGATCACCTTGGAGGACGGCTCGTTCTTCTGCGCCTATCACCACGGCGGCGGCGATGAAGAGGGGTACGAGCCTCTGGAAACAGCTTATGTCATGGGTACGCATTTTTCGCTGGACGATTTCAAATGATCGTCCGCGTACCTTTGGCCTATCGTCACGGCAATATTGAGCTTGAGGGCATCTTTATCCATGATGACGCACTGGACACCTCCGCGCCCGGAGTGCTGCTCATCCACGAATTCATGGGGCTTGGAAAATATATGATCCCCCACGGAGAACGGCTGGCCCGGCAAGGATACGCCGTGTTGCTTTGCGATATGTATGGCAAAGGAATCAAGCCGAAAGACTCGCAAGAGGCAAGTTTGCAAGCACGAATCTATCGCGAAAATCGTGTTCTCATGCGCTCACGAGTCCGGGCCGGATTTGATGCGCTCCAAAATCATCCCATGACGGACCGGACAAAACTCTTTGCCGTGGGCTTTTCCTTTGGTGGGTGTACGGCTTTGGAACTGGCACGTTCAGGCGCAAATTTGGCAGGTACGGTCAGCTTCTATGGCTACCTGAATACACTTATGCCGTGCAGACCGGGCAACGTGAAAGGGCGTATACTCGTCCTGCACGGTGCGCATGACAGAGTTGTGCCAATGGATGAAATCCCGGTGTTTGAAAATGAGATGCGCAAGGCTGGGGTTGATTTCCATGTGGTTGTTTTTGATGAAGCAGGGCATGGGTTTGCCAATGCAACACAGGAAAACAATATGCCCACAGGATCATGGTATTGCGAAAAGACCAGTGAACGCGCCTGGGCAACCGTTTTGGAATTTATGACTAAAAATCGAGGTCGTAACTGATCGGCTTTTTTGAACCGGCGGCTTTCTTTCGTCCCATGGTATTGTCTTGTACCTGGGCGGACCTGCCTTTTTCTGCTTTGTCTTCCAGATTTTTCATGGTGATGGATTCGGTCTTGATGACCTTCATGAAACTCCTGGCTTCAGGCATGCCCGGATTGATTTCCAGAGCGCATTCCAGATGTTTGCGGCAATCTTCGAACTTTTCTTTGGCGTGATAGGCCCGGGCTATATTGAAATGTAGGTTTTCGTCATTCTCATCGACTTCCAGAGCCTTGCAATAGAAACGGATGGCGTCGTCATAAAGCTTTTTCTTGCGCAGATTGATACCGAATTCGTTGAAACGGTGCCGCTGCTCCTCACGGAAGACATCGTCGATGTTCACGAGCTTTTCGAGCGTGGTGCGAAGTTGGGAGAATTTTTCCTGTTCGGCGTAGACTTCCGAAAGCCCCATGTTGCCGTCCACGGAGTCGCCCTGCAAAAGCACGGCATCGCAAAACGCCATCTCGGCTTTATCCATCTGCCCCAGATTGAAATAACGCCGTCCCATGCGAAGCTTCTTTTGCAAGGTCTCAAGGCACGGAAGCATGTTGTCTTGGTAATATGAAAGCTCAGGCGTGTAGAACTTGAGAAAATCCTCTCTGCTCACCAACTTCGTCAAGCCGGAAGGGAGGTGATTGGCATTGAGGGGACGCACTTCAAAGGTATCTTCATCGCGCTTGCGGACAAACCAGAACGTACCGTGGCGATAGCGTGATTCACGCTCACCAACCTTGTATTCGTATTTGGTACTATGGGAGTAGACCCCCATGATCTCGCAGTCGTCGCTCACGCTTTCTCCCCGGATCGCCAGAATTTTGCCAAGCCTATACGTTAGAATTCAGATAATCAAGGAGCTCATTGGCATTCGTATCTTTCTTGTCGCCAGTTATACCTTCATCCGGTTTATCTCCCAGACGATACACAAGTTCATATCTGTTGGTTGTCTGACTGGTTACGATATTAAACAAGTTTTCATAGTTTAGTTCGTGCAACAATTCTTTGGCAATGAACAGACCCAAGGCAGCGAAGCTGGTGCGCCGAATGATAAAATTCTCATTCCCCAAGCTGTCATCCCATTCTCCCTTGGGTCCATCGTGTTGAATAACAACTTTGAGATTTTGCTCCTCCCAGAACAGTTTTACGGATAGATCAGCACTGCTGTTAAATTCACGAATATTATTGACGCAATAAATAAACACACCCTCAACACACACCTGAAGCCGCTGACTGTCGAGGTTGTCAAACCCATTGATTCGACAAAAGGCCTCAAGACCGGCATTGATGATGGAAACGGTTCTTTTTCTGGGGGGCATGACCCAGGTCGCCATTGGTCTCACTTGATTTCTCCCGATGCGCTCACATAATTGATTTGAATCTGTGTCAAGTTACCTAAAAATGAACCTGACGGCAAACATCTGAATCAAATTGGCCTTTTGTATGGATTGAGGCATACTGAAAGAGAACCCGAACAAGCGAGGTCGTAGTGGAAAAGACCGACATCAAGCGCATCTTCGAGACATTCTTCGAAAAATACAAGAAAACCGAAGGCGACCGCTCGTCCTGGTCGGCGTTCTGGACGGAGATAGTCCCTGGCGGGGTGCTGGAACTTAACCTGACAAAATGTCCGAAGGGAACCACTTTCAAAATATTCGTGGATAAAAAAAAGGTGGCCGAAGTCCTTGGCTGGGACGCGTACTTTACGACCATGGAGACAGTGGCAGCCAATCATCCCGGCCTCTATGACCCTGACAAGATTTTCTCTGACATGGAGTTTGTCGTTTGAGTGAAGTCAATTATGTCTTGACGGCACGCCAAACCCAGCGTAAGGCCCTCTACTACAGTAGTCGGCAGCGTCTAAGGTGACGCAGTCGGTAACCTCCGGCCAGTACTGACAATAGGCTAACGTTAAATGGTTGTGAGAGATTTGCGTATATCGCGGTCCTTCAGGGCGTTTGCCAGGCGAGAAATCGTTAACATTCCTGTTTCATTCTATAGTTTTGGAGTTTTTTACGAATGTCTAAAAACATTTATGTGGGCAATCTGCCCTGGAGCAGCACGGAAGAAGATATCCGTGCAGCATTTGCAAGTTATGGTGAAGTTATTTCCGTTAAATTGATCGAAGATCGCGAAACCGGTCGCCCCCGTGGCTTCGGCTTCGTGGAGATGGAAGACCAGGGCGCTCTCGAAGCAATCGAAGCTCTGGACGGTAAGGATTTAGGTGGCCGCAACATCAAGGTCAACGAAGCCAAGCCTCGCGTTGAGCGTCCTCGCTGGTAACGCAGGTCCACAAGCCTCGTTTTCGAGAATCCAAGTCCGCCCTGGATTAGGGCGGGCTTTTCCCGTTGCCAATTAATAAAAGGAAGCATAAATGGCTAAAGAAGAAGGAATCGTCGTTCAGGGCATTGTGGAAGAAGCCTTGCCCAACGCCATGTTCCGCGTAGAACTTGAGAACGGACACAACGTCCTTGCCCACATTTCCGGCAAAATGCGCAAATTTCGCATCCGTGTCATGCCCGGCGACACCGTCACCGTCGAACTCTCCCCCTACGACCTTACTCGTGGCCGAATCACCTTCCGTCCCCGCTAGTATTTAAGACGCAAAGAAATGGTCAGGCCCGGAGCGGGGAGTCCTGCACACAGGTTGATCGTATTGCGTCTGCATATTTTTTTTCAAACTCCCCTGATTTTGTCAGGGGAACAGTACGCCGTTTGAAAACGTAGCTACCCACAGATTGTTCAAGACGCGCCAGAAACACGGCGCAGGAAACACTCAAGACCTACTTGTATTACAAACAAGGGGTTGAGCTTTTCGCAGTAACGAAGATGGTGGCGGTTTTTCAACAAACCGGCAAGGATCATATGACTAATTTTACAGAACTCGGCCTGTCAGAGGATACCCTGACGGCTCTAGAGGCCAAGGGTTTTACGGCCCCCACTCCCATCCAGGCCCTGACTATTCCCATGCTGCTTACCGGCTCGGTCGACATTGTCGGTCAGGCTCAGACCGGCACCGGCAAGACCGCGGCCTTTGGGCTGCCCATCATTGAGACTGCTCAGGAGAAGAAGAAAAACGTCCAGGCACTCATCCTGACCCCTACGCGGGAGCTTGCCATTCAGGTGGCCGACGAGATCAACTCCCTCAAAGGCAAAAAGAGAATTCGCATCCTGCCCGTCTATGGCGGCCAGCAGATATACATGCAGATTTCCGCACTCAAGCGCGGCATAGATGTTGTGGTCGGTACCCCCGGACGCATCATGGACCACCTCAAGCGTGGCACCCTGCGCATCGACGAACTGGATTTCTTCGTTCTCGATGAAGCAGACGAAATGTGCAACATGGGGTTTGTGGACGATGTCCGCGAAATTCTCAAGGTGGCCAACGACGACCGGCGTACCCTGCTTTTCTCGGCTACCATGCCCCGCGATGTCCTGCGTATCGCCAAGGAATTCATGGGCGACTACGAAGTCGTTACCGTGAAGCCGGAGAAAAACGAGACGCAGCTCACCAGGCAGATTTTTCACGAAATGGCGAACTCGGATCGCTTTGAAGCCTTGTGCCGGGTCATTGATGCCCAGTCTGGATTTTACGGACTGGTCTTCACCCGCACCCGCGCCGATGCCGACCACGTGGCCGCCAAGCTCAGTGAGCGTGGCTACCCGGCAGAGCCGATCCACGGAGACTTGTCCCAGTCCCAGCGTGAAAAGATCCTGAACAAATTCAAGAAACGCAAAGTAACCATCCTCGTGGCTACCGATGTCGCGGCTCGTGGCATTGACGTGCCGGATCTGACCCATGTGGTCAACTTCGCCATTCCGCAGGACCCGCAGACATACGTACATCGCACAGGCCGTACAGGCCGCGCGGGTAAAGAGGGCGTGGCCATCACGCTCATCGCGCCCAGCGAATTCAGGCGGCTGATGTTCATCTCCAAAAGCTCCGGTATCGAGATCAAAAAGGAAAAGCTTCCCCGTATCGAAGACGTCATCTACTCCAAGAAGAGCCGGATGGTGACCGAGTTGGAAAGTATCATGGAGAACGAAGGCCACAGTGCCTACCTCGCCATGGCCCGTGAGTTGATGGAAGAAAAGGACCCGGTCGAAGTCATGGCCGCCCTGCTCAAAAATACCTTTGGCGACGAACTGGTTGAATCCAGCTATCGCGAAATCAACGCAACCTCCGCTGAAAGTCGTCAGGGCCGCGCCGACCTCGTCTGCGCCCTTGGCCGTATGGATGGCATGTCGCCCCGGCAGTTCGTTGATTTTATTTCCAGGTCGGCTGGTATCAAGCCCTTTGCCATTCAGCACGTCCGCGTGCAGGGCAACCGGACCACATTCACCGTTCCCGGCGGTGAGGTCGAAACCATCATGCGAAAGGTCCTCAGCAAAGATGGGCGTTCTTTGGTCACACGAGGCCAGTTCAAGCCCAAACCGTCCTACCGGCGCGATTTCAAAAAAAGCGGAGGCCCGCGTCCAAGTGGCAACCGCCCCCACAAGAAACGCTTCAAGCCCAGAGATCGTTAAAACGAATCGCACAAGAAATACAAAAAGCCCCGCGCATCATACGATGCACGGGGCTTTTTTGTTATTCGGTGATCATATCAATGTCAGCCTGAAGTCGATGGAGATAAAGTCGTATATCACATGGAATCCCAGATGCTGAAAGAAGCGCGACGAGCCGTAGATGACGCCCCACTGAGTGCGGTCGAAATCGAGGTTGGCGAGAACGGTCAGCTTGCCCTCGTCCAGATTGCGGATGTGAGCGGGGAAAGCGATTTCCTGAGACAATCCGCGCAGGGTCAGATTTCCCTGAATCATGGCATTGGGCCGGGTGGCCTCGCCATCCTCCACCAGCTTGATCTGCGTGGTCCTGAATTCGGCTTTGGGGAACATGGTCGTAAAGAAGAAATCATCCGACTTGAGATGGGTTTCCAGCACCGGCTTGAGGTCATCCCCTTCCAGACTGGCATTATTGATGGAGGTCATGTCCATGACAAACGATGCGGTCAGATCTCCCGAAGCATCCAGTTCGCCGTCAGCCAACCCCAATGTACCGAAATGGCTGGTGTTGTTGTTGCGGCCTGTCCAGTTGATGACGGACTCCTCAGGAACCAACAGGTAAGTCCTTGCTTCCAATTCAAGAACCGGATGAGGCAGCTCCACCACATCAGGAGCCGTGCCCTCAAGGGCAAGTCCTTCACTGCGCCACTCATCAAGGCCACCGTGAAAAATGGCAATATCGGTATATCCGGCATGGCTGAGTTTTTCGGCTGCGGCCAGGCAATCATATGATTTTTCCCCCGCACCATAAAGCACGACAGGTGTTCCCTTGTCCGGTGCGACCCTGACCACACCATCCAGAAAGACCATCTCATAGACGCACGCGTTCACCGCGCCGGGAATGTGCCGTGCCTCAAAATGTTCAGGTGTCAAAGTATCCACGAGAACACCCTTGTCTTCTTTCAGAATCTCCTGAACTTCCTGCACCGACAGTCGTTCGACAAATTGAGTGTCCATGAATTCTCCCCGTAGGATAAATAGTTCTTTTGAAAAAGTGTATCATGATTTAACAGATTGGCACAATGGGAGTGCTGCATAGTTGCCCGCAGGTTGCGGTACCACAGAAATCGCATACCCTTTCAGTTCATTATAATTGCTGATTTCCTCAACCTCTTTTGATAGGTTGAATAGAGTCTCAATGTAGAGGAGCCCATGAAAAGCGACGAAAGAAAGACAAAAGCCAAACTTATTTCCGAATTGGATGAGTTGCGTGGGCATGCCGAAAGCCTGAGTTCTGTTCTCCAGACGCACGAGAACGACCCGGAATCCGGGGGATTCCGGCAGGTGATCGACACTCTTCCCCAGATCATCTACGAGCTTGATCTGACTGGTTGTTTTCAATACACGAACGCCTTTGCCCTCAAGGCCTTTGGCCTCACCGAGCAGGATGTTGAGAAAGGCATGAACGTCACTCAGGTCATTCACCCGGACTCGTTGTCTCACGTCCAGAAAAATATAAGCCGCGCATTCAAAGGCGGCGGCTCCCTCGGCGAGGAGTATCTGGCCCTGCGCAAAGACGGGACCACCTTTCACATAAAAGTATACTCTCAGGGCATTTTTGAAAACGGCCAACCCATTGGATTGCGGGGGGTGGCCGTTGACATCTCCGACATCAAGAAAGCTGAAGAAGCTCTCCTGAAAAGCGAAAACTACTACCGCACTCTGTTTGAAAACACCGGCACCGCAATGGTTATTTTTGGGCAGGATTCCATTATCCGCAGTTGCAATGCCCAGTATGAAAAGCTTTCCGGCTACTCATCCAGTGAGATCGAAGGTCTCATGAAATGGTCGGATTTTGTCGATCCCAACGACCTCAGGCGAATGACTGGCTATCACCAGACCCGGCTCAAGGGGAATCGCAAAACTCCGCGCGATTATGAATTCACCTTTCTTCCTCGCGACGGCACGAGCAAACGGGTACACATTTTCATTCAACCTATTCCCGGAACAGGGGACAGGGTCTGCTCGCTCATAGATGTTACCGCACGGGACCGGACCGATCAGGCCCTGCGCAAGAGCGAGGAACGCTACGAGCTGGTGGTTCGTGGGGCCAACGACGGCATATGGGACTGGGATCTGGCCGCAGGTACCGCCTACTATTCCCCCAGATATAAAGCGATATTGGGCTACACAGACGAAGAGTTTAGCAATGTTATCGAATCGTGGAAGAACGCGGTTCATCCCGACGACTTCGACCAGACCCTTGAAGCCAACATGCAATGTATCAAAGGTGCAGTGGACCAGTTCCAAGTGGAATACCGCATGCGCCACAAGGACGGGACATACCGCTGGATCATGGGCCGCGGGGCGAGTTCAAAAGATGAAAATGGCGTGGTGTATCGCCTGGCTGGCACGCATACGGACATGACTGACTACAAATTTAGCGAGCGTACAACACACACCCTGTACGCCATATCAAAGGCCGTCAGCACCACCCGCGACTTGCAGGACCTCTACGAAACAATCCACTCCATTCTGGATGAAGTCATCGATGCCACCAATTTCTTCATCGCAACGCTCGATGAGGCAAATGACAAACTGGTCTTCAGCTATTTCGAGGACGAAGAAGATGAGTACTACGATATTCGCAACGTCAGCGACCCGGAGACCAAAAGCCTGACTGTCCACGTCATACGGACCGGCAAACCGCTCTTCTTGTCCCAGGCGGACGAACTCTCGCTTGAGATCGAAAGACTCGTTGGCGTGGTCGGCACACCAGCCGCCGTCTGGCTCGGCGTTCCGCTCAAGGTGCGCGGGAAAATCATCGGGGCCATGGCCGTGCAGCACTATTCAAATCCGTATCACTACACCGACTCTGATGTCTCGCTCATGGAAAACGTTGCCACTCAGGTGGCACTGGCCATCGAACGCAAGACCAACGAGGAAGCCTTGAACCGCCTCAATGAGGAGCTTGAATCCAAGGTTGATCAGAGAACCATGGAGATCAAGGAAAAGGCTGCCGAACTGGAAATTGTAAACAAGCGTCTGAGAGATCTTGATAAAATCAAGTCCGGTCTGGTCTCTTCCATCTCCCATGAACTCAGGACGCCGCTGACGTCAATTCGAGGTTTTGCCAAACTGGCTGGCAAGAATTTTGTCCGCCATTTCCAGCCTTTGGCGGGTGACGGGAAGTTGATGAAGAAAGGCGAACGGATCAGGCAGAATCTCGAAATCATTGAAACCGAGGGAGAGCGGTTGACCCGGCTCATCAATGATTTTCTGGATATCAACCGCATAGAGTCGGGCAAGGCGGTCTGGAATGACCGATTCCTCAATCCCTGTGATGTCATCCGGCAGGCATCAGGCACGCTGGCTGGCAGCTTTGCCGCCAAGCCTGAAGTCAAGCTCATAACCGATCTGCCGGAAACGGTTCCGCCCATCCACGCTGACCCGGACAAGGTTCAGCAAGTGCTCATCAATCTCTTGAACAACGCCTGCAAATTTACCAGCAAAGGCTCAATTACGGTGTCGGTGACCGGTAATCAAGACACTTTGACCGTGACCGTGACAGACACCGGCATAGGTATTCCAAAGAACGAGCAGTCCTATATTTTCGAGAAATTTCATAAAACGAGAATGGGTGATACCATCAGCACCAAGGACAAGGGAACCGGTCTCGGACTCGCCATCTGCAAGGAGATAGTCGAGCACTACGGCGGCTCCATATGGGTAGACTCAATACTCGGTAAAGGGAGTACCTTTTTCTTTACGCTTCCATCCGTATCTGGAACGGAGACTGCATGCGAATAAACAAATACTTTGTCACCATCGTGACACTGACCATTTTCTTCGCTGCCGTTGGTTGCACCAAACAATATACCCCATTGCCTCTTGAGCAGCTTGAGGTCATGTCCAGAGCAGAAACCCAGACCCATAGTGGAATCACGGTGTCTGCGTCCGTCCTGAGCGCAGATGAATCCAGGCATGTTTTTGGTGTGGACCTTGCCAAAATCAATGTCCAGCCGGTTTGGCTGACCATAAAAAATGACACGGACGAGAAGCACTTCTTTCTGCCCATGAGTGTTGATTCAGATTTTTTCTCTTCTCACGAAGTCTGGTGGAAGACCAGATACGATAAGGACAAGGAAGCGAGCAAACGCATGGAGGCCCTGTTCCGTGAATTGCTTATCCCCAATATTATTGCACCAAAATCAGAGATTTCAGGATTCGTGCTCACAAGCCTGCACTCCGGGTCCGTGCGCATGATCAACGTCGATGTTCTGGGCCAATCCCAAGTGATCTCATTCAACTATTTTCTCAAGATTCCCGGTTTTCTGGCCGATCACCATCTGGTCGAATTTGAAAACCTGTACCAGGAGGGAGACTTCACGGTCTGCAAGACCCTGAAGGAACTCAAGGCGCAGATTGAAGCGCTGCCGTGCTGCATAACCAATAAAAACGGCGACGAGGAGGGCGACCCTCTGAATATCGTCATTGTTTCAGAGCCTGATGCGGCCTGGAAGGCGGTGGTCCGGCGTGGTTGGGATGAGACCGAACCCGTCACCGGGGCTTCGGCCATGAAGACCGTCAATGCATTCCTGTCCGGCAAGGAATACAAGACCTCGCCCATCAGTGCGTTGTATGTCTTCGGACGAGGTCAGGATATCGGCCTGCAAAAGGCGCGCAAGACCATCCATGAGCGCAATCATCTGCGCCTGTGGCTGGCTCCCATCAAATTCAGGGGAAACCATGTCTGGATCGGCACCATCAGCCGTGATATCGGGGTCAAGTTGTCCAGCAAGACATTCACCACCCATGAAATCGACGGCAACGTTGATGAGGCCCGCTCCTATCTGATTCAGGATTTGGCTTATTCGCAATCTCTCAAGGCCTTGACCTTCACTGGCGGCGTTGGCGCAGTGCCCATTGAATTCCCTCGCCTGAACCTGACGAACTCTCCGTGGTACACGGACGGGTTGCGGGTTATCATGTTCCTGACAAATGAAGATATCCCAATGCAGAACATTCGGCTGCTTGACTGGAAATGACCCGGTCGAAGTGGCACAGCCTGAAAAAGCCCTTGGCCGTCAGAGTCAGGGGTTTTGTTTTTTGGGAGCCATCGGCGGATACGAAAACCGCCTGCAAATGGGCAGGCGGTTCTTAGGAGGGCGGTGACTACACCGCTGTGAGAGTTGTGGCGATTATCGCCCCCTGTCGGGGTTGCTGATGGCCACGATGTGGGGCGTTGGAGTTGTCTTGTTTTTGACTGTTGGCTGCGACTTTTTTCTTTTCGGTTTTTTCGTGGACGGGGGGAGGATCGTCGAGATGGTCGGAGTCAATTCTGCGGTCATTATACGCGGCTCAGGCCCGGCATTTTCCTGATGATACAAGTAGGATATGACCCTGTTGACGCCATCGGTGTTCAGGGCGTGGGCCAGAATTCTGTCGCGTTCCTTCTTGTCGGCAATGACTCCGAGCAGGATGATGTCACCCTGTACTATTTCAACGTCAATGGGTGAACTGGTGACCTCAAAATCTGCCGTGAGTTGCGCTCTGAGATCCGCATACATCGCTTGTTTCTCGAAAAAACTGTGTTCCGGGGAATCTTCTTTCAGATAGAGACGGCTGATCACGGCTCGTTTGCCTTCCACCTTGCCCACGCATTCATAGATTTTTCTGAGCTGGTCCTGGGAATCGTATTCGCCCACCAGATAGAGCTTGCCGAAATAGGAATATGCCGTGATCTGGGCAGACCTGATTTCCTTGTTCTTGTACAATTCGGCCTGCGCGTGACCTTCGATGATGGCATCGAGCATCTGCTGTTCCGTACTTCGCTCGTCAATGGCTGTCTCATAGGCTGACTGGCCGTTGCCGATGAGTGATGAGAAATATGCTGGCGCACCGGGAATGAGCCCGATGCCAAAGGGCACCGCAGCACATCCCGGCAAAAGGAAGATGATGAAAATGATGATTGCGAATTTGAGTTTATTCATATTTGCGCCTTACCCCGCTGTTGAGCTCCGGCTCCCCCCTATGAGCATAATAAGCAAGAATCTTGCCAGAACATCTGAAAACATTGGAAGTCCTTTGGGACATTCAGAGGCAGAGGGTTCTTGACGATGAAAGGGCGTTGGTGATTTTTTAAAATCTATGAAAAATGGATTAACGCCAAGGGCGAGAGGGTCTCATGGTCTACAAAAAATGGATTACACTTGGATAGCTAGTAACGGCCAAGTCCGATCCGGGGCCAGTGTCCGTTGTACCCTTTGCAGACAAACAGGGTGAATTTGCGGCCCGGATGGCCGTTAAATGAGGTTTGATACAAGATCGGTTCGCTGACCGAGGCAAACATTTTATTTAATTCAGGCAGGTCGTGGGGCTGAAACCGTTTGCGAACCAAAATGGCATCCCAGCCGATTTTATCTTTGTCCGGGCCGGGCCAGAGGTCATACTGATTCATGCGCCTGTCGTCGATCCAGGCGGCGAAGGCGATTTTTTGTTCCGGAACGTAAAAGGCAAGCGCGGAAGTTATGCCGTATTTGTCGCTCATGGAGAAAACCCGGTCCGGGTCATTGAATTGAGTCTGTTTCAACCGGTCAATTTCCTGTCCGAGGTCTGCCCAGCCCTTGAGGCGGTGCGTGGGATTCAAGTGGTCCGGGACCGGAAATTGCGGAGAGGCAAATATGAACAGGGTCACACCTGCGGCAATGGTTGCGAGGATTGCCTTGTCGCGCAGGGGCCGCTTCGGGGCTTCCCACCACCGCTGCAAGGCCATGCCGCCAAGGATGGCCGCTCCGACAAAGGCCGCTGCGGTCCAGTTGGCCTCAACCTTTGATTTCAAGGCCCAGAGAGTGATGGCTGTCCAAAGAGGCCAGAAGAACAGTGCTGCCTGAAGTTGATGTCTGTAGACGCGGTCGAATGTGCCGATTGGCCCGAAAAACGATTTTTTGATGGCCGTCCATCCTCCGATGATGATGAAAATGAACCACCACGGGGCCAGAAGACCGACCTGTGCGCCGAACAGTTCCACGAAGGGGCCGAATCTTATTTTAAAGGGAGCATCTTGGCCGGTGGAAAGTTTGGCCACGTGTTTATAGGCCACCCAGTCGTTTTGGATATTCCAGAGGACAATGGGAAGCAGGCCGATGATTGTTCCCGCCATGGCCGCCAGTATGAACCGGAACCAGAAGCGGGGCGGGAGTTGTCCGCGAAGTTGCAGGATAATGGCGTAGATGAATCCGATTCCAAGGAATGCGAGCATCATGTATTTTGCCAGGATGCCCACGGCAATGGTGGCGGCCAGGATGATGAACGGCCAGTTGCCCGGTGTGTGGTCAGGCTTGTTTCGCGTGGCTGCGGCCAGGGCGAAGAAGGCGACCGTCCAGCAGAAGACGAGCGGGTTATCCGTGGTCATCAGGATGCCCAGTCCGTTCAAGAGCGGCATGGTGGCTGCAATGAACAGGACGAACAGGGCGAGGTGGTATTCCCGCCAGACTCTTGAAATGCCGACATACAACGCCGTCTGAATTCCCGTCATGCCGATGATTGCGCCAAATCGCACGCCGAGTTCCGTGTTGCCGAAGACCTCGCACCATGTGGCGATGATCCAGGCGATGAGCGGCCCCTTGGAATAGTAGGAGAGTTGCGGGCGGCGAATCCAGTCCCAGTACTGGGCTTCGTCCTGAATCAGGTTCAACTGACCCGAAGCCACGAACCAGTATCGCAGGGCAAAGGATACCGCAATGATGATAAAGGCAATGACATCCAGCCGGGGGGTATATGTATTGTTTGGCGTATTCATAATTGTGATTATTGGGGTATAGTATAGTTGGGTGGCTTGCAAGTGCGAGGGGCATATATCAAGGCTCGGATATCTTCGCCAACGGCCATGCCTTACTCGTTAGAGTTGGTCGTGATATCGTTTAAACAGGTCAAAAAAATGACCGCCGGTCACATAAAAACATATCAGGATGCGCTATCTTGTTGATATAGTATAGAATGTTTTTGTTGACAGAACTTCATTCACGGTATAGTTTTTTAAGCCATGAACATCACCATAGGTTTTCCCGCATACTTTTCCTCCTTTTATTTTGGATATTGGTATAGCTGCACTCGCGGTCTCGGGAGAGGTATACTGTAAACCAGGTGACGGATTACAAATGACAAAAACCTCTTCAAGGGCCGCGGGCGAAAGCTGGCGGCCCTTGTTTTATATCTGACAGGGACCGGACGCGAAGAGCCCCGGCAGAAAGAAGAGACAAAACAGGAGAGAGATCATGCATATCGGCAAGGCAATCAGGCTGGAGAGAATTTTCAATCGCGACACAGGCCGCACAATAGTCATCCCCATGGACCACGGGCTGACCGTCGGTCCCATCGACGGAATCGTTGACATGCGCGAAGCCGTCGGCAAGATCGTTGACGGCGGAGCCAACGCAGTCATCGAGCACAAGGGTTTGGTCCGTTGCGGTCATCGCGCTTCGGGCAAGGACATCGGGCTCATCGTTCACCTGTCCGCGTCCACCTCCCTGTCCCCCTTCCCCAATGCCAAGAGTCTGGTCGCTTCGGTCGAGGACGCCATCCGCCTTGGTGCGGACGCCGTTTCCATTCATTGCAACCTCGGCGACGAGACCGAATCCGCCATGCTGGCCGATTTCGGCAAGGTCGCTTCCGATGCTACCAACTGGGGAATACCGCTGCTGGCCATGGTCTATGCTCGTGGCCCGAAAGTGAAAGACGAATACGCCTTGGATGTGGTTGCCCATTGCGCCCGTGTCGGGACCGAGCTTGGAGCGGATGTGGTCAAGGTTCCCTACACCGGCGATATCAAAACTTTCTCCAAAGTCTGCGATTCCTGTTGTGTGCCTGTCGTCATTGCTGGCGGCCCGAAACTTGACAGCACCGAGTCATTCCTTCAGATGGTTCAGGATTCCCTGGAAGCCGGCGGCGCGGGACTGTCCGTCGGACGCAACGTTTTCCAGCATGCGAACCCGACCCGTCTGGTCGAGGTCCTGAACATGATTGTTCACGCCGAGGAAAGCGTCGAAGCCGCCCTGAACCACCTAAAAGGATAAGAGAACAGGAAAAGCGTCATGAAAAAAGTCATTTACAAATCCGTTCCCTTTGACAAGAAATTGCTCACGGTGGCCCTTGAGTCCGGTGTTGACGCGATCATGGTCGAGAGCGAACATGTCAAAAGCGTTCAGGCGTTGGGCCGTGTCACGGTCATCACTCCCGAAGACATGCCTGTTGTCGAGCTGACTCAGAAGTCCGACGAGGACATTGCCATTGACGGTATCAAAAAAGGTCAGAATGTGGTCCTGAAAAAGGGGTGGGAAATCATCCCCGTCGAAAACATTCTGGCTCAGGTCGATACCTTGGCTCTGGAATGCGAGAGCCTTGACCGCGCCGTGCTGGCCGCCGGTGTCCTTGAACGCGGCTGCGACATTGTCGTGGTCCTGCCGGAAGCGACCATGGACCTGAAGCAGATCGTCACTGAACTCAAACTTTCGCAGGGAACCATGGACCTCCAGATCGCCACTGTCACCTCCATCGAAGCCGCAGGAATGGGCCACCGCGTCTGCGTGGACACCATCTCCATGCTCAAAAAAGGGCAGGGGATGCTCATCGGCAATTCCAGCGCGTTTTCCTTTCTTGTTCATGCCGAAACCGAATCCAACCCATACGTGGCCGCCCGCCCGTTCCGGGTCAATGCCGGAGCGGTCCATGCCTACGCGCAGATGCCCGGCGACAAGACCACCTACCTTGAAGAACTGGCCGCCGGAACCGATGTCCTGATCGTCGCCGCAGACGGCGTGACCTCTCTGGCCACTGTTGGCCGGGTCAAGGTCGAGGTCCGCCCCATGCTGCTGATCAAGGCCGAGGTCAAGACCAAGGACGGCGTCAAGGCAGGGCAGGTTTTCCTGCAAAACGCCGAGACCATCCGCGTGGTCACAGACAAAGGCGAGCCTGTTTCTGTCGTCACCTTGAAGGAAGGCGACAAGATCATGGTTAGAACCGATGAAGCTGGCCGTCATTTCGGCATGCGTATCAAGGAAGAAATCAAGGAAGGTTAGTCCTTCTTTTGGAGAATTGTGATGGCTGACAAAGCTGATAAAAACGACATTCCCGATCTGGGCGAACTCAGGGTCAAGATCGACGATCTGGACAACCGGATCGTTGA
>JAFLJW010000104.1 GCA_022712815.1 Pseudodesulfovibrio sp.
TATCCGCTGCCGGGAACGGGCTGCGCAGGATACGGGTCTGGAGCATGCCGGGAAGCATGAAATCAGCGTAGTACTTGGCTTCGCCCGTGACGCGGGAGCGTCCGTCTTTCTGGCGGACAGATTTACCTATGGATGTCAGTTCAGCCATCAGACCAGCTCCTTTGCCATCTTCTTGGCCGAGCTGCGCACGGCATTGATGATGTGCTCGTAGTTGTTGCAGATACAGAGATTGCCGCCGAGGGCTTCCTTGATTTCATCGTCCGTGGGATCGGGATTCTTGCTCAGCAGGTACTTGGTGGTCATGATCATGCCGGGGGAGCAAAAGCCACACTGGGCTCCGTACTCTTCGAGCCATGCTTCCTGGATGGGGTGCAGTTCACCGTTCTTGGAAAGGCCTTCGATGGTCTCAATGTTCTTGCCTTCCTGCTCAATGGCCAAAACCATGCAGGCGGGGACGGCCACGCCGTCGATGAGTACTGTGCAGGAGCCGCACGCGCCTTCACCGCACGCTTCCTTGGTTCCGGTGTGCCCGCAGTCGTTGCGCAGGACTTTGGAGAGGGTCCAATGCGCTTCAACTAAGAGTGACAGGATTTCGCCGTTCAGCGTCAGTTGAATGAGTGATTTTTGTTGTTCTTTCATGATGACGTTCCTTGGTCGATGGTGTCTCTGCGGTCTGTATCTGGCCGCGAATTAATAATGTTTTTACCTGTGGTCCGGGCGCACCCGTCCCGTTTTCCGCATCGCGTAATGCGGAAGGAAATTTGTGCGGGGCAAGCCCGAAGGCTCACCCCTAATGAGTGAAGGGGCTATTTATGCTTCGTTTGGAACTGCGTTTTCAGTAGTAACTTTTTTGGTCCCACGGCTGGCCCAGGCAATACCGCCGATGATCAGTGCGCCACTGACGAAGTGGACAGAGGTCATCTGCTCGCCAAGGAAGGCAAAGGCGAAGATGCCGCCCCACAAGGGAAGGGAGTAGTAGATCATGCCGCAGAGTTCCGGGCCTGCCTTTTCCAGACCGATGTTCCAGGTCCACCATGCGATGATGGAGGAACAGACGGCGGAGAAGGTGATGGAGAAGAGGACCACGCCGTTCATGTTGAAGACCATGGAAGGCTGGGTGGATTCCCAGATGACGCAGGGGATGAGCATGAGCACGGCGAAGAAGGACATGAGTGTCATGATGGTGCCGCCGGAGAGACCATCGGGAATCTTCTTGAGGATCAGGCTGTAGACGGCAAAGCCGACAGCGGCTGCGAGCATCAGGATATCACCTGCTGCGAATTCCATGGCCACGACACGGCCAAGGTCTCCACCACTGACGAGGTAGAATGACCCGAACAGGGCGACGGTGCAACCGGCCCAGGTGTTCAGGGACTGCTTCTGGCCCATCAGGGAAGCGATGATGACAATGAAGATGGGCGTGGTCACGGAAATGAGTGAAAGGTTGATGGCGGAGGTGGTCTGTGCCGCGAAGTAGCTGAGCGGGGAGTAAGCGGCCACACCGAAAAGGGCGGCGGCAATGATCTGCGGCAGGAATTTTTTTGCAACAGGCCATTCTTTCTTCACCTTGGGCAGCATGAATGTACAGAGAATGAGCAGAGCCATGCCCCAACGGGTTGCGCCAAGGGTCATGGGCGAGATCTCACCAACGGCCAGGCGGGCGATGATGAATGCGCCAGCCCAGAGAACTGTGGCGCACAGGGCATAGAGTGAACCGACTATAACTTGATTTTTGAACATTGTTTTCTCCTCAAATTGTGGGTTATTCACCCTGCATCCCAAAGATGTTCAATGCCTGCTTTGTGGTGCGACATGCCCCCATGTCCGTGTTACAAAGCTCTGTTCATGCATTGCGGGGATGTGGTGAATGAAAATATTCTTCCCTCAGTAAAACGTGCTCGTAATCCTCCTTTGACAACTTGATTTGGATCAGATGCTTTGGGGTTTGTGTCTGATGGCTTAAAAGCAAGCTACATGCCAAAGGAGTGAGGAGGGCTGAGCAAAAAAGATAAAGTAAATACAGAGTGTTACCGCAACAACTGATTGATTGTGCAATCGACCTTGAGGTTTGCGTGAGTCAATTCCGACTCGCAGATAAGGCAAAAACTGGGCTAACAGCGACTTTTCAGACGCTGAGTCGATGGAGACTCGGTGAGTCTATAGCGACTCGGTTTCGCTGGTGTATTTGCGGATAAGGCGGGATGCGCGGGATTGGCTGATTCCAAGGGCAACTGCGACCTTTCGTGTGCTGCCATGTTTGTCATGTGAGTCCAGTACCAATTTGCGTTCCACGGCAGTCATGGCCGTGTCGAGTGAGCCAAAGGAGGGGGTGTTCGTTATGGGAGGCGTGGTCTGGTACAGCGTTGTGGGAAGGTGGTCGATGGTGATGGTTTCAGCGTCTGTTGTCACCATAAGGCGTTCCACCAGATGGGCCAGTTCGCGGACGTTGCCAGGCCAGGAGTGCTGACACAGCACGGATTGGACTTCCGGGCAGAGGTGTTTTGCCGCGTGGTGTTTTTTCCCGTAGTGATTGAGGAAGTAGGAAAGCAGCGGGATGAGGTCGTCTCGTCGTTCTCTGAGCGGGGGGATGGTGATGTCAAAGACATTCAGCCGGAAAAAGAGGTCTTGGCGAAATGCGCCGTTGGCTGCCATGCGCTCAAGCTTGCGGTTGGACGCGGCAAGGATGCGTACATCTGCCTTGACCGTCTGCGAGCATCCCACGGGGCGGTATTCCATCTCCTGCACCGCATGCAGCAATTTTGCCTGCATGGGGAGCGGCAGTTCTGAGATTTCATCAAGAAAGAGCGTGCCACCTTTGGCCTTGGCAAAGAGGCCGCCGCGAGCATGGGTCGCACCGGAGAACGCGCCCTGTACATGGCCGAACAGTTCCGATTCAAAAAGCTGTTCCGGAATGGCCGCACAGTTGACGACCACAAAAGGCTTTTCTTTGCGATTGCCGTTGGTATGAATGAATTTTGCCAGCAGGCTCTTGCCGCAGCCCGATTCGCCGAGCAACAGGCAGGGAGAACTGAGGTTTGCCACCTTTCGCGCCGACTGCATCACATTTTCCATGGCGGAACTGTGGTAGATGAGATCTTCAGGCCGCGAGTCGTCGAATACGACTTGTTCGGCGTCCAGTTCATCGAGATTGGGTATCTGACCCTTATGGAAGTTGTCCCGAATGCTCAGGACCACATATTTTACCTCTCCCTCCCTATCCAGAATGGGAATCGCGATAGTCAGGACATCAAGTCCCAGATAGGTCTTCTGCTCCTGCTTAACCGGGCGTTTGTGCTCATAAACCGTTGGCAGGGCAGGACGGTTCCAGGCGGAATGTTTTTCGATGATTTCCCAAAAAGGCAATCCAACCATTTCTTCCTGAGTGAAGCCATAGTGCCTTTCACATGCCTTGTTCACGTACAACATACGATAGTTGTTGTCGTAGATAATGACCTCATCGTGCATGTTGTCGATGAGTCGTGCGAAGGTTTCGAAATCCAATCCGAAATGTTCTGTCTTGGTCATGGAGTTGCCCTATACCCGTCACCCTTGATGGAAAGCAAGCAGGAGTGCCTTGTGAATGAGCGTATGCATAGCAAACGTCTATTTGAATTACCATACTCATGGCGTTTGTTTTTTTTGAGGCTGGGATGGGTTGGTCCGACCACTTCCTTGACGCTTATCCTTTTCCCCGAACACAGATTGACAACGGATGAGGTTGAATGTCATTCTCATCTAGATGATGTCGATGATGTCTGGCGCAAAAGTGATGTCTTTTTTTAAAACGACGATTCCAGCGCAACAATCAGGGCATTGGTACGTAACGAACGACACGCGGCTAAAATTGGCACCGGAACAAAAAAAGGAGATTTAATGCAAAAACTAATCACTGATGGCGTTTCAGACGCAGTGGCGGACACCATGTTTATTCCTTTATATATGCGCTCCCGGGAAACCATGAGGTCGGACAGGATTATCAACGACCCGTTAGCTTGCAAAATTGTGGATTCCGTGGATTATGATTTTTCAAAATATGACGACGCGGTTCGAAGTCAGGTCGGTGTCTGCATCCGGGTCCGATCTTTTGACAGAATAGCAAGAAAGTTTCTTGAGAATAAAGAGTCTCCCGTTGTGGTAAACCTCGGGTGCGGACTTGACAGCCGCTCCAGCAGAATAGGCCTGGACAAGGGTGTTTTCTACAATGTTGACCTTCCGGAAGTCATGGAGTTGCGCGATAAACTTTTGCCTCCTGATGAGCACAACATTTCCATCCACAAATCGATGTTTGATTTGTCCTGGGTCCAGGACATCCGAGAGAGACACCCGCAAGCGAGCGTCCTTGTCATGGCCGAAGGTGTCTTCATGTATTTTACGGAAAATGAAATCCGTTCGGTTCTCGAACAAATCGCCCGCTTCCTGTCTCCCGGAGAACTCGTCTTTGACGCATGCACGAACTTCGGTTGCAAAATGTCTTCCCGCCACGACACGGTGAAGTACACCAATGCCCGCTTTCAATGGGGGCTGAACAATGACGCCCAACCAGAAAAATGGGCTTCCAACCTGCATCTACAGAATGTTTCCTACTACATGGACAAGGAAAAACACCGCTGGGATTCCATGTCCAGAGTCATGTCCTTTATTCCCATTTTTTCCAAGGCGTTCAAGATGCTGCACTTCAAGATGACCTCGGCACAGGTCTGACAACAAAAAAAGATGCCGGAACAAATAGAAAAAGGGTTGTAGCTATTAGCCACAACCCTTTTTCTATTTGGTGCCGAAGAGAGGATTTGGAATATTCTTGGTTTCTGAGTTGTGGCAATATATTGATTTTATTTGAATATTTCTTTTCGCTTTGTCTCCAGCGCTGGATGCCCTTGCGTATCGATTTGTCGATGTGATACGACTTAGACATATCCAAAGGATACTTTAGTAATAAGAAGGAGGTAAAACGCACTTCAGGCGTGTTCATTAGTTTAGATTTCGTCAAAACATGTGAACGTATAAACGGGCACTAACATGCCGTAACACCTAGCACTTCTTTGTTGTTCATTTCCAATCGGCACATTTTCACATCAAACAATCCGCAGGATGGTTTGGATAAAGTGAAAAGAGAGGACGGCTATGCTGTCATCGTGTCCGACCTCAAAATGCCGGGAATGGACGGTATCGAGTTTTTGTCCAGGGTGGCCGATGGTGCCAAGGATTCCGTAAGGATCATGCTTACTGGCCATGGAGACTTTGAGGCAGCCGCTCTTGCCGTCAATCGCGGACAGATTTTTGTTTTCTCAACAAACCGACTTCCATGGATGAAATGGAGCGCGTGTTTGAAGTTAGCGCCAAACAATATGAATTAATTATAGCGGAAAGAGAGCTCCTTTGCGGTACCCTTTGGGGCTATCAAACTACTGACTGACATTCTTCTCAATCAGGACATCATGAATATCGAAGGTTCAATTTTGTTGATGTCCAAGGGACAGGAGTTGACGGAAACAGCTTTGAGGCATCTGAAACAGTTTTTTCAACGAGGTCAGATTCACGAGACTATCGAAGTTTTGCGCGAAGCATGAGTGGTCCAGAAGTGGGCATAGGAGGTTGGAAATGAGTAAAGTAAATCAGCGTCATGCAGTGGAGTCCCGAGAGGCCATACTCCTTGAGGCGGAAAAGGTGTTGCAACAGATTATTGACAGTGGGATAGCTGAAGATGCCATTGTCGAACAGATGCAGCGTTTTAGATCCGGCTTTTCCTTCACCCGAGTGATTCGTCCGTGTACCCCCGGTGACGGGATCATGCTTATACCTGCTGAAGAACGTTCCCGATTGATAGACACGTTCAGACAGGCGGTTGACGAGGGAAGGGTGACAAAGTTTGTCCCGGCCTCGGGAGCGGCGACCCGTATGTTTAAGTCGTTGTTGGCCCTTTATGGCCGCGGTGGTGAGTCGCTTGATTTGCAGGGAGATGACGCAGACAGCCGGTTTGGCCGCGAGTTCTTTGCTTCTCTGGATAAGTTTGCCTTTTATGCTGAGCTTCTATCCATGATGAAAAGAGATGGGATAAGCCTGACTCAATGCCTCGATGGTGGAGGACACCACACTGTCCTGAGTTATGTCCTCACCCCCAAGGGATTAAACTACGGCCAACTCCCGAAGGGATTGATCTCTTTCCATAAGTACCCGGAGGTGTCACGAACACCATTTGCTGAACATATTGCAGAAGCAGTGGAATACGCCACAGGTAAACAGGGTCTTGCCAGGCTTCACTTCACTGTTGGCCCTGAGTATCGGAAGGCGATCGAGGAGCATGTT
>JAFLJW010000105.1 GCA_022712815.1 Pseudodesulfovibrio sp.
CCATATGCTTCAACCCAACTCCCTCGCCCCTTCCAGGCGGACTTCAAAACTCTTCATTTGGGAGCTGATCACCAAACCAGTTTCCCCGCTCCCGGACTGTACGACGATCTCGCAATGCACTCAGCCCCCGTCGACCTCAAAGCCGCAAAGGACGCCCATGCTGGAACAACCGGTTTCACATCGGTCACCTATTGGTATGATCTGGATAAATCCGGTATTCGGACTGAAGCAACTGGCGGAGAAAAAGGAATACTCTCAGGAGCCGACAGCTTCTTCCTGACAACGGTTCCCGAAATCGCCGACAATAGCTTCACGAATGGCAGTGCATCCTTTGCTTTTGTACCACACTGGAATGGAAACGACGGGAAACAACGGGTTCTCTTGGCTTTACTTGGCAAGGCCTGGAACAGGGGATCGATCTTCGTGGAGAAGACTCCCAACGGATTTCTCCAAGCCATCCGCTGGGAACAAGGGACCATATCCGCTGTTGCCGGACTGGACATCTCGTCATGGGAAGAGGGAAGCGAACACACGTTACAATTATCATGGACGAAGTCGACCATGGAACTTGCCGTAGACGATAAACGGTATGCCAAGAAATGCAATCCGCCCGCAACAAACGCATTCAGGGCAATCAGCATAGCCAATGATGCAAACTTCACTTTGCCAGCCAGCGGGGAGTATAAAGGGGCAATGTTCGTCAGATAATCACCGATGCGGGAAGAACCGTATATGTCCAGTGTCGTCCTCAACCTTGTCAGGTTCGGAAACACCTGGATGGAGCGAAATGTAGGGGATGACACCCTGAGACTCTCCTTGCGTTGCTTTTTCAAGGACGATGTCATCAACCAGCAGGCGCCCACTGGAAAGACTGGTGAATGACAGGCCATTGATACGAAATAGTTCGGGACTCTTGTCATAATTCCACAGGAGTCCCTGTGCTATTTCTGATCTGCGGATTCTGATGTTCCGCCACCCTTTCCCTGCATCCCTATAGAGATAGGGAATGATGGAAAACGAAACATCGCCATGATTAGTCGATACACTTACACTCAATTTCGTACTATCAATTTTATCCTCTCTGACCCGAAGAACAAGAGCGTCACCACTTTGAATCAGCAACGGCTTTTTGAGCTGCATGGGAAAAGTCACCCCTTCCATGGAATCACTCCATTTCAAGACCATAGCCTGTAGCCCCGAGTAGGTTCTGGGCATACGTTGAATAGAAGCCGTGGAAACTAGCAAATCCGATGATCGTCCCTCTGAAAAAAGAATCGTCTGACGCAGCGGAATCAAATTGGTAACCGAGAATTCGCACCCCGTAATACGGTGCAACACAGGATTTCCAATTTCCCCCACAATAACTGAAAGATTTGCTCGACAGGCTTCAGCGGTGAAATGTCCCCTATCTGCATCGCCCTCCCAACGAACACGAACAGAGCGACTGAAACCTTGATAAGTCCTCAACGCTCCGGATTCTTTCCCATGTATAGTCAGTCTCCAAAATCTTGGACGGCTAAACTGATGACTAAACTCCATCGGCTTTGTGTGCGAGAGGATCTCCTCACGACGATAGGCCAGTGGTGTTATCACATCGGCAACAGTTTCTTCCTCGCTCATGATCTCTCTGGCGTTGCTGGCATACACACTCCAGGCGGGCTTTCGAACACCTTCAGAGTTAACGATCCCAAACATGCGCTCCGCCGGTCCAAACCAGCCAGACTTTCTCGGATCATCCACGTAAGAGAAGTAGACCATTCCGAAAACACCCATGTGCATCAGGTCACGCCTATGACGGAAAAAGGACTCAAGACATTCAGCCTGGACTTGATCCCACCCATCCAGACTCGAAACGCCCAGATATCCGATGAACAATGGTTTATTAAATGTTTTGCCCAGGTAATCAGCAAAATCGAGCACCCGATCCAGCAACTGCCCCGAAGGGTCCTGAACCCGCTTTTCCTCAATAGAAGAAATCATGAACTGATATCCGAGAAAATCACAATGTGGAGCGACCTTTCCCATGGAAAGTTCAAGCATATCCCGCCCCGCAATATCCCAATCTCCCACAGTCAGCCCTACCTTCGCAGAGGGAAGGTAGTCATGAATAATACTGATTGCCTGTATTGCTACGGAGTTCCACCCTGCCCATTTATCCACTCCACCGCGATTAAACTCTGCTTCCAGCAATATGTATGGTTCATGAATGCCCTGGAGCAATGGCACAAGTCTTTCTCGGATGAAATCATAGTACCTTTCAACATTTCGTTTCACGAAATCAGGACTCAAATCCTCATCAAAATACTGAAATATTACCACCGGGGCATAGCCGAGGCTCGCTGCGGAGAGGAGTTCCTGTCGATTCTCCCATGTCACATCCACCTTGCGATTCAGAGTGAACTCGATGAAACGAACCGGCATTCGATCCCGCTCTAACAACCTCCAGAGCCTCTGGTACTTCATGCTGCC
>JAFLJW010000106.1 GCA_022712815.1 Pseudodesulfovibrio sp.
ACCATCACCAACCCCGCCAGCAAATCGAGGCGGGCCAGAAGGTCGTGCTCAGCGTTTACTTTAGATCAAGAGCGAAAAGAAACTTAACGGCCATACTCCTGTAACAAATATACGTCAGTATCTCTCCATAAATTGACGTTCTTTTGAGGGAAAGAGTCACAGAGAAATCCCACAGAGACGGTAAAAAAGAGGCACATGAAATTATCATCGCCTTTTTTGTCGCTATCTTTTTAAGGGATTTTATTTTTTTTCAACCACTCCTCAGAATCAGAGAGAACATCATGACAGTCAATTGGAACAATCCATACGCCTTCGGCAAAGGACACTGGCTCAAGGGGAACCTGCACGCCCACTCTTCTCCAGCCAGTCCATGTTCGATCATTAACTTTGAAGATCTGCTTTCTCTCTATCAGGACAAGGACTATCACTTTCTTTCCATTTCCGACCACATGGAAGTCACCGAAGCCCAATGCGATGGCCTTGTCCTGCTGCCAGGATTGGAGTGGAATTCGCGCGTGGGCTATATGCCCAACAAGGCCGTCACCCACCAGCACCATCTGGGCCTTTACGCCATGGAACACGCTCATCTCCATCCATATCTCGACTATCGGGAACAAGGTCCATTGCTGGCCGCGATGGACCGTGACGACTCCCTGCGAGTAGCCAACCACCCCAACTGGATGGAGGGAGGACACTACCGTCTGGAAGATCTGCTTCGCCTGAACGGATTGGTGGATGGCATGGAGATATATAATGCCGTCATTGAGCAAGAAGAGGGCGAAGCTGACGCCACGGCTCTCTGGGATCGCTTGTTGGCAGCGGACTGCCGTCTGCTCGGCTTTGCCAGTGACGACTCTCATGCGGCCGGGGACATCGGCCATGCGTGGATCATGGTCCGCTCTCAAAACAACAGCCCGGCCGCAATCTACTCCAGCATCAAACAGGGGAATTTCTACTGTTCCACAGGCGTTCTATTCCAAGACCTGGGCCGAACAGGTGACAGCATTTTTCTGGAACTCGAAGAAGAGGCGTGCATTACGCTGATCGGTAAAGCTGGCAGACTGCTCCACAAAAAAATTGGTACCTCGCTAGAATGGGACTTTGCTCAGTTCGACACCCCATATGTCCGCATCCACGTCGTTGACAAGAAGTGGCGACAGGCTTGGAGCCAACCCTTTTTCAAGGTTTGAGGGGGAGTAGAGAAATGCACTCCATTTTCACACAAACAGATGAGAACCCCGTCATAGCCGCCGTAAGGAGTTCGACTTTGGTGGACGTTGCCCTTCGGAGCAACATCAATACCATATTCATGATGGGCGGCACACTCTCAGAAGCACAGGACATAACCCGCCGGGTTCATGATGCCGGCAAGCACATTCTCTTCCATGTGGAGTTGATGAAAGGGTTGGGGCGGGACCGTGAAGGTATAGAATATCTTGCCCGGGAGGTCGGTCCTGACGGGGTGGTTTCCACCAAACCTCATCTCCTGAACGCTGTACGGGATATGGATTTGCTTTGTATTTTGCAAATTTTCATGATCGACACCCAAGCGTACCTCACCGGGACAAAAAACATCAAATCCATCAAACCAGATGCCGTGGAAATCATGCCGGGCCTTATGCCAGGCATCATCAAAAAGCTCAGGAAGCAGTTTGATCTTCCCATTTTCACAGCCGGGTTAGTCTCGCGGCCGGAAGAAGTGAAACTCATGCTCGACGCGGGGGTGTGCGGCCTGGCCATCAGCGAACAGAGCCTGTGGAATTACCCTGAATGACCAACCGTTCCGACCGCCTTTTCAGGCAGTCGGCGGCGAGACCCTTGACTGAAACAGCATACAATTTCCCCGGAAAATCCAACCCTCTCACATAAGAAGGCAAGTATGGCTTCGATAACAATGGAAAACATTGGCAAGTCGTTTGGTCAAACAGATGTGCTCAAGGGCATCAACCTCAATGTGCATGATGGCGAGTTCATCTCGTTGCTCGGTTCCTCCGGCTGCGGCAAGTCCACCTTGCTGCGCATCATTTCCGGCTTGGAAAGACAATCCAGCGGAAGGCTGCTCATCGGCGACAAAGATATGGATAACGTGTTTCCAAAAAATCGAAGCGTCTCCATGGTTTTTCAGTCTTATGCTCTCTATCCGCACTTAACCGTATTTGAAAACATGGCGGTTCCGCTGGTAATGCGAAAATTGACTCGCCTCCAGCGGCTACCCCTGGTGGGCCGTTTTATCGGCGGCACGTCCTCTGTACGCCAGGAAATGCGGGACAGAATCCACCATCTGGCAGAAACCCTCGACATCCATACCCTGCTCAATCGCAAGCCCGCCCAGCTATCAGGCGGCCAACGGCAGCGCGTGGCTCTGGGCAGGGCCATGGTGCGTGAACCAGAAGTGTTCCTCATGGATGAGCCGCTTTCCAACCTTGATACCAAAATGCGAGCCCATATGCGCACCGAACTGGCCGAAATACACCGCAATCTGGGTGCTACCTTCGTCTATGTAACCCACGACCAGGAAGAAGCCATGACCATGTCCGATCGCGTTGCCCTGATGATCGACGGTCAGATTTTACAAGTGGCCACCCCCAGGGAAATTTATCGCTCTCCTGTACACCGCAAGGTTGCCGAGTTTATTGGATCGCCGCGCATCAACATCCTGCCCGGCATCGTGACCAACCCCGAAATCATGGAAGTGTGCGGCATTAAATGCCCTGCACCAAAAGGCTTGCACGGCAAGTGCTTCATCGGCATACGTCCCAGCCGCCTCATCCCCTCGGAACAGGCTTCAGGCACCTGGAAGGCCCGTGTGACCAACGTGGAAGATTTGGGGTCCAGCTTTCTGATCCATTCTACATTGGCAGGTGAAGTCAGGACAATCAGCCGCATGGATAGCCGCTCTGTCATTCCGCAGGTCGGCGACAAAATTTACCTGAAACCACAACCCGACTGCGCCATGTTTTTTGATAGTGAAGGATGGAACCACAATCTCAGCAGTGAACGCCCAGCCCAGGATATCCCAGTGTCTGCCCTCACTTTTTCGGAGGAAAGTCATGAATCTGCAATCGCTATATAAACGTCTTTTACCATATTCATTCAGTGCCCCGGCTCTGGTACTGATGTTTCTTTTCCTGATCGGTCCCATCATTGCGGTGCTTTTCCTGTCCTTTACGGACTGGCAACTCGGCGAAAGCAGTTTCAAACTCGTGGGGCTGCAAAATTACAGAACACTTTTTGAGGACGACCTCTTTCTGCGTTCCATAGGTAACACCGCGCTCTATATCCTTATGACCGTCCCAACCACGCTGCTCCTCGGTTTGGGATTCGCCATGCTCATCCTGAAGAGTGGCCGCTTACGCAGTTTTTATCAGACCGTATATTTCATCCCCTTCATGGGTACAGCCGTGGCCATGCTCATTGTGTGGGATTTCGTACTCAACCCCTCTCTGGGGGTCTGGGCGCTGGTGGCACAATGGATAGGCATAGAGCCTATAAACCTCTTACGCAATGAAATGACAGCCCTGCCGGTTCTGGCCTTCATCAGCATCTGGCAAAACATCGGCTTCGCAGTCGTCCTGTTCATGGCCGGACTTTCGGGCATTCCGCAAGAAATGTACGAAGCGGGAGAGTTGGATGGTGCAGACGATGCCCTTTCCCGGTTCTCACTCGTCACATGGCCACTGGTCAGCCACGTAACGTTTTTTGTCCTTATCTTGCTTACGGTTCACTCCTTTCAAGTCTTTGAAAGCGTGGCCGTGCTCACCCGAGGTGGGCCCAACGATTCCACGGAAGTTCTCACCTACACCATGTACAAGGAAGGCTTCGACTTCTTCCGCACAAATATCGCATCGGCCATCACGGTCATCTTTCTCCTGGGCATCGGCACATTCGCCCTTGTCAAGGCAGCCTGGCTTGAAAAAAAGGTACATTACCAATGAAAATTTTTTCCGGCATATTCCGTCACTTGTTGTTACTGACCGGTTCGGTTTTCATGCTCATTCCTTTTGTGGTCATGTTGAGCACCTCCCTCAAGAGTCAGGCTGATATTTTTTCCGGAACCTTCAGCCTCCTGCCCGGAGAGTGGGGTGCCACCGCCAACTATCTGCAAGTTTTTACCAAACTTCCCATTCTCGACTTCATGCTCAATGGAGTCATTGTCACCACATCCATTTTCCTGATCCAGGTGATCGTTGCCCTGCCCTGTGCCTACGCTCTGGCAAAGTTTCACTTCAAAGGGCGAAAACTTCTGTTCAACTGCGTACTCTGGTGCCTGCTCATTCCGCCCCAGGCCGTGGCCATTCCGGTGTTCATGGAACTGTACTCCTTTGGGATGTTGAACTCCTATGCCGCGCTCATCGTGCCGTGGACCATATCTGTCCTGGGCATTTTCCTCATGCGTCAATTCTTCATGGCCATTCCCGACGACATCATCGACGCAGCCCGCATGGACGGTATGGGTGAAGTGTCCATTCTGATCCGAATCATGGTCCCCATGGCTTTGCCCGCACTCACGGCCTTTGGCATCCTCTCGTTCATCGCCCATTGGAACGACTTCTTCTGGCCCCTGATCTGTTTGCAGGACGTGAAATACTTCACGCCTCCGCTTGGCATTGCCTACTTCAAAACCGACGATTCCGGCATAAGTTACGGGCCACTCATGGCTGCCGCCTGTATCATTACCATCCCCCTGCTCATAACTTTTTTGGCCGCACGTAAAAAATTCATGCAAGGAGTCTCCATTCAAGCTGGTGTCAAGTAATCAACCTAAACCAAGTACGGAGTGAACAAATGAAAAAGAATACCACCATGAAAATGATGAGAATGGCCCTGCTCGTAGCGGGGCTTGTACTGGCCATGGGCGCTTCCGCCCTCGCCAAAACCCAGATCGTAATCGAATACTCGTATCCCAATCTCTTTGACGAGGTCCAGGACGATATCATTGAGCAGTTCAAGGCGATTGAACCGGACATCGAAATCAAAGTACGCACCAAGTACCAAAGCTACGAAGATGGCACCAAGAAAATTATCCGTGCCGCCATGACCAACAGCCTCCCTGACGTAAGTTTTCAGGGGCTCTCCCGGGTTCGTGTATTGGTGGAAAAAGGCATTGCTCAGCCTCTGGACGCCTTCATCGCCAAGGAAAAAGACTTTGATGAAAAGGGCTTTTATGACGCCATGTTTCAGACGTGTAAATTCAACGGCAAGGTGTATGGCCTGCCTTTTGCGGTGTCTCAACCCATCGGCTTCTACAACATGGATCTCGCCCGCAAGGCCGGATACACCGAAGAGACCCTGCCAAAAACCTGGAAAGAGGTATATGAGTTCGCGCACAAGGTGCAAGGCAACACAGATGCCAAAGGCTTTTTCTACTTTTGGGGAGAAACCGGTTTCTGGCAGCTCCAGGCTCTGCTCTTTGCCGAAGGCGGTCATTTCATGGATTCGGCTGAGAAAAAAGTGACCCTGAATACGCCCAAGGGATATGAGGCATTTGCCCGCTTGCGTGAAATGGTCGTCAAGGGCGGCATGCGCAAGGACTATGACTGGAGTTCCGCCAAGACCGATTTCTACTCGGGCAAGCTCGGCCTGCTCATAGCCTCCTCCTCCATCCTTCGCAATGCACAGGAAAGTATTGGCGACCGTTTCAAGATTAAGACCGATTTCTTCCCATCCCTGCACGCGGACAGCAAGCTTCCGGTGGGTGGCAACGCTGCGGTCATGGTGACAAAAGACAAGGAAAAACAGAAAGCCGTCTGGAAATTCATAAAGTTCTGGTGCGGTGTTCAGGGAGCAAAAGTCGTCGGTCTCAAAACCGGATACATGGCCCCCAACAAAAATGCCGTAGCCGCCCTCAGGGACGCCTTTGAGAAAAATCCTAACGCCCTGACCGTGTACAAGCACCAGCCCTACATGACCGGCTGGTACGCCTTTCCTGGAAAAAATGGCCTCAAGATCACCGAATTGATCTACAATACCATGGAAAAAGTCGTAACCACGGACAGGGACACCAAAGCCCTTGTGGACAAGTTGAATAGTAAAATTCAGAAATTGGTCCCATAGGAACCGGCCTTCGCTTCTTCGGATCACCTCTGTACCCGGAGCGATCTATAACGAACAAGGTTCATCGAGCCTGCACCAGTGGGCTTGATGAACCTTTTAAATAATTGCAACGCCCCATACGAGCACTGCCCACATTGCATGGGAAAGCAATTTGAGCACCATAGACGTACCGGGATGAGTATGAATTATTAAACCTCTTGGCAAAGCCAACATGGGATTCTTAAGGCCCTCGGCCTTAAGCCCGCCGGGAGGCTAAATCACCTGACAAATCCCGCCAAAGGCGGTT
>JAFLJW010000107.1 GCA_022712815.1 Pseudodesulfovibrio sp.
GGTCCTTGGCCGGACCGAGGTACGTCAAACCGTTGCAAAGACCCTCAACACCTCCGGGCTGGCTCCAGCGGCTATGAATTCCACTCTGGGCCGGGTCCTGTCTCGCGGCATTGAGTCTTCGCTTCTGGCCCAGGCCGTCATGGGGTGGCTGGAAAACCTTGAATCCTCGCTGGCTCGTGGCCCCAAGGCAATGCGAACGGACCTGAGCCTGCCCTCATCGGGCTTGGGCACAGGCCGGGTGGAGGTGCCTCGGGGGACCCTGATCCATACCATCCAACTGGAAAGGAACCGGATCACGGACCATGACTATCTTATCCCCTCCCTGTGGAACTTTTCCCCGCGCGATTCGCACGGCGAGCGTGGGCCTTTGGAACACGCCCTCTTGGGTACCCCGGTAGCCGACCCCGATCATCCTCTGGAGATCATGCGCACCGTGCACGAACTGGACCCCTGCAATACGTGTCTGGTCGTGATTGAGGATATTGATACGGGCCGGACCTCTGTGGCGAATGCCACATAAACACCATACGAGCACAGGAATCCCAAACAATGAATCGAAAAACCATTTGTGACGCGCTTCGGGACGAGGCAAATCAGGAAACCCTGTTCCGGGAGGCCGATCAGGTACGCCAAGACCAGATGGGAGATACGGCGCAGTTGCGCGGTGTGGTCCACTTTTCCAACCATTGCCGATGCAATGACCTCTATTGCGGCCTGTTAAAGGATAACGATCAGTGTAAACGCTTCCGCATGACCGAGGACCAGATCGTGGACACAGCACTGGCCATTGCCAAGGCCGGACTCAAAACCGTGGTGCTACAGTCGGGAGAAGACCCGCACTACACCCGGACCATGTTCTGTTCCATCATCGAGCGCATTCTGGACAAGACGGACACGGCCATCACCTTGAGCCTGGGCCAGCGCTCCCGCGAGGACCTGCTCGCCTTCAGGGCAGCCGGTGCCGAGCGGTACCTCATGAAGCACGAGACCATGAACCCGGAACTATACTCTCGAATGCGATCAGGACTCAAGTTGAAGGACCGGCTACACACCATCGACATGCTGCGCGAGTTGGGGTTTCAGGTGGGTACAGGCAACATCGTGGGCCTTCCCGGCCAGACCCTGGAGGACCTGTGCGAGGACATCCTTTTCTTTCAGGATTTTCAGCCGGACATGATCAACATCGGCCCCTTCATCCCCCACGCCCAGACGCCACTCAGGGACGACCCGACCGGGGACATGGAGCTCATGCTCCGGGTATTTGCCCTGACGCGGATCGTGACCGGCAACACGCATCTGGCTGCGGCCAACACCGTGGCCACTCTGGACCCGGACAACGGCCAATACCGTGCTCTGACACAAGGCGGGGCCAACGTCATCATGCCCAACTGCAACCCGTTCCTGAAGAGTAAAACCGACAAGATCGAATACGAATTCCAGATCACCACTAACAAGCGCTACGTCTCGGTGGATGAAGCAAGGGGCGTATTGGAACGGGCCGGAAGGACGGAAAACAAGGACAAGGGCCATTCACTCAAAATGGAAGGAGAACAGCTTTGATCAAGGTAGCTATTTACGGCAAGGGTGGCATAGGAAAATCCACTGTGACCTCCAGCATCTCTGCCGCGCTGGGGCTGGAAGGATACAGCGTCATGCAGCTGGGCTGTGATCCCAAGACCGATTCCACCATCAACCTGCTGGGCGGCACGGCCCCGCAACCCATCTTGCAATATCTCCAGGATAACGGTCGTCCGGAAAGCCTGGATGCCATCGTCAAACGCGGATTCGGCAATGTGGCCTGTCTGGAAGTGGGCGGCCCCACCCCGGGAGTAGGCTGTTTCGGAAGAGGCATGCTCACAGCCTTCGAACTTCTGGACGAGATGGGAGCCTACGATGTCTACAAGCCGGATGTGGTCTTCTACGACATTTTGGCGGATGTCGTCTGCGGTGGCATCGCCGTGCCCATGCGCGAGGGCTTTGCCGACAAGGTCTGCATCGTAACTTCCGGCGAAAAAATGTCGCTGTTGGCCGCCAGGAACATCGTCCTGGCCCTGCGCAATTTCGCGGACCGCAACTATGCCGAACTGGGCGGATTGATCCTCAACTGTCGAGACATGGCCGACGAGGTGGAGCGGGTTGAAGAATTCGCCCATGAAATGAAAACCTCGATCATCGGCGTGATCCCGCGCGACACGGCCATTCATGCCTTTGAGGAAGAAGGGAAAACCATTGTGGAAGGCAACCGAGAGCTCTCCACCTCGGCCCGGTTTTTCGACTTGGCCCGAACCATCAGCAATTTTGCGGGCCAGCAAAACGTCGCGTAAGCCGCGGAATCAGAAGGAAAGCCATTATGGATTTGAATCAGGTCCGGGTCAGGGTCGAACACCTGCGCGATAAATCAGATTTTCCCTTTGCCCCGTTGGAAGGCGTGGGTCCCAACCTGGCAGGCTGGGGGGTCATCGAGACCTGCCTGCTCCTGCCGCAATCCGTGGCCGTCATGGCTGGCCCCTCGGCCTGTCTGCGCCACTCGGCCTTCATGGCTCACGCCCGAGGCTTTACCGACCGTTTCCACATGCTCTGTCTGTCCGAACTGGACATGACCCTGGGCAACCATTTGAACAAGGTGGAGCAAGGTCTGGCGGACATCGCTGCCCAGCATGATGCAAAGGTCATCTTCCTCATCGTGGGCTGCCCGGACTACATTCTGGGTACGGACTTCACCGGGGTCATCAAGCGGCTTGAGGCTTCCACTGGCAAACGCATCATTCTCGGAGCCATGGCACCCATAACCATCGGACTCAAAGAATCGCCCTTCACCTCAGCCTACACTTCGTTTTTCGAGTTCCTCAAGCATGAACCCCGCGTGCCCGACAACGGCGTGATCAATCTGCTGGGTACCTTCATGCCACTGTCGGATTCAGGGGAGCTCTACTCGGTCCTGGCTGCTGCCGGAATGGACGAAGTGGTGCAAATCCCCCTCTGCCCCGATCTGGATACATTCACCCGCATGGCCCATGCCCGGGCCTCGGTGGTCCTGCATCCGCTGGCCAATGGCCTGAGCGGAAAGATGGAAAAAGAAATGGGTATCCCCACCTGCTTTGCGCCTACCTCCTACGGGTTCTCGACCATCAGGGAACAGTACGTCAAAATTGCCAAGGCCGTGGGAAGCCCCTTGGACATAGACGGCCTTGAGCAGGCCGCCCGGCAAGCCGCCGAGCCGTTGCTCACGGACCTGCGCGGAAAATCCGTGGCCGTGGGATGCAGTATCAACGGCAGCTCCTTTGAACTGGCACTGTTTCTTATCGAGTGCGGTCTGGAGGTGGATACCATCTTCGCCAGGGGCACCATCAAGCCCTATGAATGGGAACTCCTTGCCCGGCTGCGTGCGGTCAAACCGGACATCCTGGTGTACAACGCCTCTCACCCCGCGCTTTGCGGCCAAACCGACACCTTCGATCAGGTGAAAATCGCCTATGGAGTGGATGCGGGTATCTTCTGCGTCAACGCGGCCAACGTACCCCTCTCTCGCTATCAGGAACAAAAATATGGCTTCGAGGCCACTCTCTGGATGCTGGAGCAGACCCATGAGGCCCTGAATCATCCTGTCAGTAACTATGACTGGATTTATGGCCACAACTTCCTAATCTGAAGTCTCCAGCAGATGATATGACTGCACGACATACCGCAATGCAAAAGGATTTTTAATGAAAAGATATCACCGCCTTCTTCCCCTGGCCACGGGCTATTTCGGAGTCAGCTCCGCGCTCTACGATTTCGACGGCCTGGTGGTCATCTATGGCCCTGCCGGGGGCGCGTGGCATATCAACATCGAGGACGAACCGCGTTGGTATCGCGGCCCGGCTACGGTGGTGGGTGCTGGCATGTTGGAAATGGACGTGATCCTCGGAAACGACGACAAGTTCATCTCCAACATCGTTGAAACAGCCAAAGGTCTGAAGCGGCGCTTTGTGGCCCTGTCCGGCACGCCCATATCAGAGATCATCGGTACCGATCTCAAAGGCTTTGCCCGGACCATCGCAGCCCGCACCGGCATGCCGGTCTTCATGGTGCCCACTGCGGGCTCCGAACCGTATCCCGAAGGGGCATCAAAGGCACTTCTGGCCTTGGCAGACACATTCATGGACCCGACCGCGCCCAAACGGCCCAAGGGGGTCAACGTACTCGGGGCCATCCATCTGTCCACCGGCAAGGAAGGACATCTTGAGCCTTTGTTTCAGGCTATTCAGGAGGATGGCTTTGAATTGACAGGGGTGCTTTCCGCGCCCCGCCCCGGACAGGATGACCCCTTGGAGGGCGTGCGTCAGGCCCCGGGGGCGGCAGTCAATGCCGTTATTTCCACCAGCGGTCTGGCTCTGGCGCAGCGCATGCACGCCGACTATGGCATCCCCTATGTGGTGGGCATGCCAGTGGGACTTGCGGGACGCGCTACCTTCCTGGCCCTGTTGCACGGGGAGAATCCAGCATCCCCGTCCGAACCAGAGCGACCCATACCGTATAGGCACGCCCTGATTATCGGGGAGCCCGTGCTCAGCTACGGATTGAAGTTCTGCCTGCAACGCGATTTCGGAGTTCGCCGGGTGGACGTGGTTTCGGTAACCCCCAGCGAATCGCTTTTTCACGAATCAGCGGGATGCGTCGGGCTTTTGGCCGAACGAGGCCCGGCCGATCTGGACACGGACGACGAAGCCCGGATTGCCGGACTTATGAACGCTTCGGACGTGGACCTGATCGTGGCTGATCCCTGTTACCAGCCCCTGCTGACCGGCGCGACGACTTTTGTCCCGCTCCCGCACCTCGCCATGAGCGCCCGGATATATTGGGACATGCCGTATGAATACGCCGTGGACAAAGGATACAAATATCTGGCCGCACAACTGCACGGAACCGAATAACGGCCATTCAAAGCCGGAGTCCTTTCACAATAATCAACCAGCGGCCCTCGATGGCTGCGAATATTGGAGGAAATCATGTGTCTCGCCGTTCCCGCTGAAGTTTTGAGCATCCAAAGAGAAGTGGCCACCTGCCGGGTGAACAGTGGCCAAACCACAGTCAAGGCATCCTTGGTTCTGTTACCCGAACCTCCGGATCCGGGCGAATTTATCATTATCCATGCAGGATTTGCTCTACGCATTCTGGACCGCAACCAAGCCAAGGAGAGCCTTCGTCTCCTGAACGAGGCTGTTTGTAGCGACCTCGGCACGGGCACAGAAGGTTGATCCCATGAACTTCGACATTTTGGATAGCTTTCATGATCCCGACCTGTGCCGCAAGCTGCTCAACAAGCTGGATCGGGAACTGGATTTCGAGACCAAGGCGGAAGGAGAAAAGGAATCGCAGGCGCAGCCATTGCTACGTCAAGAGTCCTTTTCTCCTGACAACGCAGTCAGTTAAAAACTTGCCAACCGGAGTAGGTGGATAATTTTCGACACGCCCTAAGCCGCGGCTTTTTCCTTTGCCCGCCTGTATGCAATGATGTCGTCCACCGTGCATATGGGCATGCCATATTTTTTTGCCAGGACAACGATCTCCGGCAACCGGGCCATGGAGCCGTCGGGGTTGGTCACTTCACACAAGACACCACACGGCTCGAAACCCGCCATGCGAGTCATGTCCACGGTGGCTTCGGTGTGGCCTGCGCGGTCAAGGACGCCTCCGGCACAAGCCCGTAACGGGAATACGTGTCCGGGGCTGGCGAGATCAGAGGGCTTGGCTCCGTTGGCGATTGCAGCCTTGACCGTTGCAACCCGGTCGGCAGCCGACACGCCAGTTGTCACGCCTTTGGCAGCTTCGATGGTGACGGTGAACGCCGTCTGGTACTGACTGGAATTTTCCTCGACCATCATGGGCAGCTCAAGAGAGCGGACCTTTTTATCGGTCAGGCAGAGGCAGACAATGCCGCTGCATTCGCGGATCAGCATCGCCATCTGTTCGCTGGTGAGGGTTTCGGCAGCGAAGATGAGATCACCTTCATTCTCCCGGTTTTCGTTGTCGGTGACCAGTATGCCAAGGCCGCCACGAAGTGCCGCGAGTGCATTCTCGACCCGCGTGGTAGAATCGCCGAACTGATTGAGTAAAGACTGACTCATCATGAATCTCCTTGAAGAGTATGAATGAATCAGGGCGCAAAGACTGACGGCCACACCCAAGATCAACCGCTCGCAGGGCGCAATAAAATGCACCGTAGCGGGAATGTGGCTGCCATATTCTCTTCCATCCGGACTATAACCGTCGGCCCCGGAATCACACCGGGTCTGCTGACCTTTTTCACAAGAAAAAGCGCTCGCGGGCTTTCTGGCTTGCCAGATTTACCGCCGGTGGGGACTTCCACCCCGCCCTGAGAACAAGTCTGGAAGACATCCTGCAAATCAAAGCCAATGTCAACCGTTTCCATCTAAAAGCTTATCCGCTTGCCGCATATACAATTATGAGGTAAGCCAAATTTCCATGCACGAAATGTCAATAATTCAATCCATTCTCGGAATTTTGAAAGAAGAGATGGTCAAGTACGATGGTCAGAAGCTCAAGAAAGTGACCATCAAGAATGGCGCACTGGCCGGGGTAGTCACCGAATCCCTTACATTCGCATGGGAAGCACTCATCCCGGACACCCCATATGCCGGGGTCGTGCTTGAGGTCGTGGAAGTTCCTATCAAGGTTGCCTGCGGCCAATGCGGTGAAGAATTCTGGCCGGAACACACCAAGTGCATGCCCTGCCCGAAATGCGAAACCCTGATCGGCCACGATGTTCTCGAAGGAAAGGAAATGCTCATTGATTCCATCGAAATCGACGACACTGTCTGACGATTGAAAAAGACTTGATTACGGCGTTAAGTGAATTGTTGCCGGAATCTTCGAGGCGTACAAGAATTTATGCCTCAGGTATGCAAGGAACAGCCAGCAAAGACAGTTTTCCAGAGAACTGTCTTAACTATATAAGGAGTAGCAAAATGTCCCAGGAAGTTACGATTGTCCGCAACGTGCTTGAAGCCAATGACCGGCTCGCTCAGGAGCTGGAAAACAGTTTTCGGGTCAAGAAAATCCTGTGCCTGAACCTGATGAGTTCTCCGGGCGCGGGCAAGACCTCCCTGCTTGAACACACCCTGACTGACCTCAAGGACGAGTTCAAAATGGCCGTTATCGAAGGGGACCTCCAGACTGACAACGATGCCCAGCGCATCGCCGCCACCGGCGCACAGGCTGTGCAAATCAACACCGAGGGCGGCTGTCATCTCGATTCCGGCATGGTGCTCGAGGCCCTGAAATCCATCGACACCGAGGGACTGGATATCCTGTTTATCGAGAACGTCGGCAACCTGGTCTGCCCGGCTGAGTTCAATGTCGGCGAAGATTACAAGGTCACCCTGCTGTCCGCTGCCGAAGGCGACGACAAGCCGGAAAAGTATCCCTTCATGTTCCATATTTCCGCAGTCATGTTGCTCAACAAGACCGACCTGCTGCCCTACGTGGACTTTGATCTGGAGAAGGCCACCAGCCATGCCAAGAAACTCAACGCAGACATTGAAGTCTTCCCCGTTTCCGCCCGCACCGGCGAAAACCTGGGAAAATGGTACGAATGGCTGCGTAAAAAGCGGGCTGAAAAACTGTAACCTGCTGCCACACAAGACGATTAAAGCCCCTTTCCAGACTCTGCGAAAGGGGCTTTTTTTCTGCTCAGAATTTCTTCCCGGCAAATTAGGAAAATCACCCATTGGCAGACAATGCCAGCAGGCGTAGAGTCTTTTTATGCCATTTCCAACAAACTTGCCCCTTGAAGACATATTTTCGTCCATCGCCGATGGTCTCTTCACGGTCGATACCGATTGGAATATTACCTACTTCAACGAAGCCGCCCAGCGTATCACCGGTATTCCCGCCGAAGAGGCAATGGGCAACAAATGCTGGGATGTGTTCCGCTCCAGCCTGTGCGATGGGCAATGCGCCATCGGCAAATGCATCAAGGAAGGCGGACGCATCGTCAACAAACCCGTCTTCATCATCCGCGCCGACGGGACCAAGCTCCCGGTATCCATCTCTGCCTCACCGCTCAGGAACAGCGATGGTGAAATCCTCGGCGGCGTGGAAACGTTCCGCGACCTGACCGAAATCAACGTCATGCGTAAAAAGGTCAAAGACCTTCAGACGTTCGAGGATATCGTGGGACACAGCCCGGCACTGGACAAGATATTCAAGATTCTGCCGCAGGTGAGCAATAGCGAGGCCACCACCTTGCTGCTTGGCGAATCGGGCACCGGCAAGGAGCTGTTCGCCCGCGCCATTCACAACCTGAGCCCGCGCAAGAACGGTCCCTTTGTGGCCGTCAACTGCGGCGCGCTGCCAGACAACCTGCTGGAATCAGAGCTTTTCGGCTACAAGGCCGGGGCGTTTACCGATGCCAGGACCGATAAACCGGGCCGGTTCGAGCTGGCAGAGGGCGGCACGATTTTCCTCGACGAAATCGGTGATTTGCCGGGCAAGCTTCAGGTCAAGATCCTGCGCTTCCTGCAAGAAAAAACATTTGAACCGCTGGGTGGTGTCAAACCAGTTCAGGCGGATATCCGTATCGTAGCCGCCACCAATCACGATCTAAAGCAACGGGTGAGCGATGGCCTGTTCAGGCAAGATCTCTTCTACCGCCTCAATGTGGTCACCCTTCGACTGCCGTCACTGACCGAGCGGCGCGAGGATATTCCGCTTCTGATCGATCACTTCGTGGACGAATTCAACGTCCTTCAGGACAAGGAGATCACTGGCGTCAGCAAAGAGGTGCTCACCATCCTCATGCACCACGATTTTCCGGGCAACATCCGGGAGCTTGAGAACATCCTGGAATACGCATTCATCCTCTGTCCGTCCGGTCCCATTTTGGTCGATCACCTGCCGGAACATCTTCATCTCATGAAAAACAGCGGGCAAGCTAGGCGCGAGGTCCTGTACGGGACCATGGACGAAATCAAATGCCGCGCCGCCAGACACACCCTAAGTCGCAACAACGGCAAAAAAATGGCCACCTGTCGCGAGCTTGAAATTTCCAAGGATACCTTGCGCAGAATGCTGGCACGCTACCCGAACGAGGACGAATAATTAGCCTTTCCTTAGTCAACACGGGCTAATAATTAGTCCTTATTTTTCTGTCATTTTTCCAACATGCCGGTTTAAAAGGATAAAATATTTGGCACGCTCTATGCTTTCTTATTTTACCGGCTTGGGTCCTGCCGGGATGGAGAATACAATGAACTCTGTTTCCACCACGCTTATTTGTTTAGCGTGCTACAAGGACCGGCTGGCCTCTGTTTGCGAAAATGCAGACGAGTACCTGCTATTTGAAATACGTGATGACAAAATTTACCCCGCAGGCCGCCTATCCCTTCCCTCAAAGGACCCTATGGACAGGACATCCGCCATATTGGCCTGCGGGGTAACCTTTTTGCTCTGCGGCGCGATTTGCGCCCTGACCAGAACCATCCTCGAAAAAAATGGCATAAATGTCATCCCCTGGCTCACCGGGCCCACTGACGCGATTCTCCATGCGTTCAAGACTGATTCACTGTTTTCCTTTCGGATGCCGGGCTGCCGCATGCACGGATCAAAAAGTAAAGGAACCGGCCAGATTCGTCGCCAGCGACGCGGACAACGTCATGAAAACCAGAGACAACTCCCGCTGCCAAATTCTACAATTTGACTTTTCGTTTACTGTGGTTACCTCTTCCTGACCGCATTCCCTTGAAGCCGGGTTTCAAAGGAAGATCATGTGACACCAACAAAGGCGGTTCCAAACCGCCAGTTTTTTTTAGGAGAACACTATGACTGATTGTTCAGGTTGCTCTTCCGCCACACCCGACGGAAGCTGTACCAGTACCACGGGTTGCGACAAACCCGGTGAAGATAAAATGCAAAAGACCCTGAACCGTATCAAGAACAAGATCGTGGTCATGTCCGGCAAAGGAGGCGTGGGCAAATCCACCATCGCCACCAATCTCGCCGTGGCCCTGTCTCTGGCCGGTAAAAAAGTAGGCCTTCTGGATGTTGATGTCCATGGTCCCAGCGTTCCGCGCCTGCTCTCCCTCAAGGGCAAGAAACCCCACATGGGTGATCAGATCATGGAACCTGTGCCCTGGAGCAAAAATCTCTCGGTCATGTCGCTCGGCTTCCTGCTCGAAGATGACCGCCAGGCCGTCATCTGGCGCGGACCAGTCAAGATCGGCCTTATCAAGCAATTCCTCGAAGACGTCATGTGGGGCGATCTCGATTACCTCATCGTCGATTGCCCTCCCGGGACCGGAGACGAACCCCTGACCACGCTCCAGACACTCGGACACTCGGCCATGGCCGTTATCGTCACCACCCCACAAGGCGTGGCCATTGATGATGTGCGCCGCTCCGTCTCCTTTGTAGGTGAAATCGGCAACCGCGTACTCGGCATCATCGAAAACATGTCCGGCTTTGTCTGCCCCGACTGTGGCTCGGTCCACGACATCTTTGACTCCGGCGGTGGTGAAGCACTCGCCAAGGAAGCCAATGTTAGGTTCCTTGGCCGTATCCCGCTAGACCCGGAAGTCACCCGCTCTGGAGACGAAGGCTTCCCCTTCATGAAAATTCACCGCGATTCCGCGACCGGAAAAGCCATGAAAGAGGTCATCGCTCCCATAATAGCCCTCCCGGACATTCCATCCAAGGGGTAAACCAACACAAATGAACAAAGGCCGGATGTCAATCCGGCCTTTATTTTTTCGCCTTCCTGCCCCTTCCCGTTTGGCGATGTAATTCGCGTGTGCAGGCAGCCATGGCTGCTTTTGTACACGGAAATCACGGCTTAAAAGATCGCTCTGGTCAGGCTGCCATCTCCTTATCGGCCAGGGCTTCTATGATATCTTTTATGGACATGGCACATTTTCCAAATACTTCAACCACACAAGGATCGAACTGGGTGCCGGAGCAGCGGATGATTTCCGCATGAGCCGCCTCAAAGGTACGGGCGCTGCGATATGGACGATCTTGCAGCATGGCGGACAGGCTGTCCGCCAGGGTGATGATACGTGCGCCAAAAGGAATTTGTGCTCCCTTCAGTTTGGCTGGATATCCCATGCCGTCGAACCGTTCGTGATGGTGCAGAACCATATCCACGATGCCAAGATTTTTCAGAGCGGTTACCGGACGGATGATATCCGCCCCGGCATCGGGGTGTCTCCTGATCGCCTGCCATTCCTCGGTGGTGAGTCCACCCTGTTTCCCCAGCACTGCATCGGGTACACCTATCTTCCCTATATCATGCAGATGACCGGCCACGTGGATGATGTCCGCTTCTCGCGGAGTCAATCCCAAAGCCAAGGCGATGGCGTGAGAAATTTGCGCCACCTCGTCCGAATGCATACTGGTATGCGGGTCCTTGGCATCTATGGCATTGCCCAAAGATTCCGCGAACTGGTGCAAGATGGTGGTAACAAAATGGGACGAATCAGGACATTGCTTGTCCTGCCCCGGCAGCGGTTCACCCGCTGCCAGGGTGGAATATTCACGATTCATGCTAGGCAGCCTTCCTCTCGGTAGCATTTTCAAGCCGAGTAAGGTTGCGAACGATGACCTTGTGGAGGTTATTGTTGGTTCCGGCACCCGCGATAACAGCTTTTTTTGCCAGCCTGAAGCAGACCAACGCCTCTTCCCTGTTACCGGACAACTGATGCACAATCCCTATATTATTGCGAATCTTGGCCTCATGCAAGGGTGATTTCAAACTCCTGGCGATGCTGTCGGCCTGAACGAGTTGAAACAGTGCGTCCTCATTCCTGCCGGAGTTGCATGCCTTCATCCCTTCACGGTTCAACATTCCTAATTTTTTCAAACGGCTCATAAAGCCCTCCTGCTCTGATGGTGATGTTCATTTCCGGCTCGATGCACCTGCATCGTCCGGCTTCTACATCGTCCACCGCAGGAGGGTATCCCTCTATTATGACCATGGATCATAACCGTAATTAGCTTCGACCCAATCGTTTCAAAACTCATACAGAAACCCTTTCCCTTTTTTTGCCAACCCTCAGCTGAACAAGACGAACTGTATTGACATTGAGAATCAACTTCAAGGATTTTTTTTGAAAAAAGTAATTTTTTAAAAGGACTTGCTCAAAACAATTTATCGGATAATGGATATAAAAACTGCCCGGCATCACATTCTACTTAAACCCTAGGGGGGTAGGAGGCCATGCCTGACGTGCGCAAAACCTGTCGAGTAAAAGCATACAGCCCGGATTGCTGACAAAGGCCGAGTACAAGGTAAAAAAACCAAAGACTGATTTTCCCTCATAAACTCGGAATAAAAAGGCAACCAGCCCGAAGGATTTTTTTGGAAAATTCAGAGTATGGCGGATGGTGTTTTCAACACACCCTAAGGACGCAAAAAAGCTGTTGCCGATATTTATATCGGCAACAGCGGTACGTCAAAAGACGAAATGTGGAGTCGCTTTACGCTTCAGGCTTTTTGCTGGCCACAGGCTTGGTGATGGAACCACTGCGGATACAACGGGTACAAACCTTGATGGATACAACCTGGCCGGAAGCAAGCTGATGCCGGACTTTTTGCAGGTTGGGCATGAAGCGGCGTTTGGTTTTGATGTGGGAGTGACTGACATTATTGCCGGACTTGGGACCCTTTCCACATATATCGCAAACCTGAGACATTGCGACCTCCTCGCGTATTCTTTGAGAATTCAGTTCTTTCTTGTTATTCCCGTCTGCCAAAGCAGAGTGTTCCTTTCGGCGGCGGGAGTGATTCATTACCGAGTTGAAAGCTAAATGGCAAGGGTTTTTTTCTTGACAAGAGAAAAAGTTACCATATAGGAAGCATCGGTTGCCGCATGGGTCTCATCCATCGTGGCCGGAGGAACCAATGTTTGAATTATGGATACCGATTGGAGATATTTCCGCTGATGGCCGGGACTTCACTTTTACCGACCAGGCGCTGTGGCGCAAGGCTTGGAAAGAGTTTTCCCTGCCTGTCACGGCGGGGAAGGATCTTGAAGCCGAAGTCACCATTCTGCCCCAGCCGGAAGATGGTGCGCTCATTCGCGGTACGCTCAAGGGCTCTGTCAATATAGTCTGCGACCGCTGCGCCACGTCCTATGAATTTGATCTGGACGTCAATTTTGACACCTTTGAACAAATCCCGGATGAAGAGTTTGACGAGGAACCGCGTGTCCGCAAGGAAAACGGTGAATTGCAGCTCAATATCGGTGCTCTTCTCTGGGAAGAATTCGCCCTGACCCTGCCGGTCAAGCCTCTGTGCTCGAATGAGTGCAAGGGAGTGTGTCCCGGCTGCGGCAAGGACCTCAACTCGCAAAAATGCGAGTGCAAGCAGGAAGAGGGCGACGAAAGACTTGCGGTTTTCCGCAATCTAAAGATAAAATAACGCGCTTTACCGGTGGAAGATTATGCTTGCCACCGGCCAAGCACTCAATTAGTACGATCACAACCAGTTTAACGAGGTATACATCATGGCAGTCCCCAAGAAAAAGACATCCAAATCCCGCAAGGGTATGCGCCGTTCCCACGATCACATTTCCGCACCGAACATTGTGTATTGTGAATGCGGTGAGCCGACTCTCCCCCACCGTGCCTGCTCCGTCTGCGGCACCTACAAGGGTCGTCAGGTCGTCAGCAGCGACAATGCCTAACTCCGAAGTGCAAATTCCACGAATTGCCGTGGATGCCATGGGGGGCGATTATGGCCCCTCACTTGTCGTACCCTCTGCGGTTAAAGCCGCACGTGATGGCATCGGCATTGTGCTTGTCGGCGATGAAGACGTCATAAAAGAAGAGCTTGCCAGGCTCGACATCTCCGGTCTGGACGTTACAGTCGTCCCGGCCAGTCAGGTTGTCGAGATGGATGACAAGCCTTCGGACGCACTTCGGCGCAAAAAGGATTCATCCATCCAGGTAGCTTGTCGCTACGTCAAGGACGGCAAGGCTGACGGCGTTGTCAGCGCGGGTAATTCCGGGGCCTCCGTGGCCTGCGGAATATTTGTGCTGGGACGGATCAAAGGCGTGCTGCGCCCGGCTTTGGCCGGTATCATGCCCACGGAAAAGGACCCGGTCGTACTCATTGACGTCGGGGCCAATGTGGATTCCAAGCCCCTGCACCTGTTTCAGTTCGGCCTGATGGCCGACGTGCTTGCCCGCGACGTCCTCGGAATGAAAGACCCTTCCATAGGGCTTTTGTCCATCGGCGAGGAAGAAGGCAAGGGCAACGCCATGGTACGCGAAGCCTATGACCTGCTCCGTGAATCGCAGCTCAAGTTCATCGGCAACGTCGAAGGACGTGACATTTTCACCGGCGATGTGGACGTGGTCGTCTGTGATGGTTTTGTGGGCAACGTGGCCCTCAAATTGTCCGAGGGCCTTGCTCAGTCCATGGGCCGGATTCTCAAGGAAGAACTAAAATCCAGTTGGCTGTCCAAGCTTGGAACCCTGCTTTCGCTCAGGGCCTTCAAGCGGTTCAGGAGGGTTGTTGATTACGCCGAATATGGCGGAGCACCGTTGCTTGGCCTCAAGGGCATCGTCGTTGTCTGTCATGGCAAATCAAACGAACTGGCCATAGTCAATGCGATCAAGGTTGCGGCTACCAGCGTTCGCAACAAGATGCATGAACATCTGGCTGAAGGCCTCGCTGCCCATAAGGGATTGAGCGGAAAGACCGGAAAAACCACCAAGTCCGCCGCCTGACCCACCCCCGATTCACGGCATATTAAAACATGCAAAAAAAGCGAGTTGCTTGACCCGGTCGAGTCATTCGCATACACCCCACCCATGACGAAATGCATCATCCGCGGCTTTGGCCGCTACGCTCCCAAACGAATCGTGACCAACTTCGATCTTGAAAAGTTTGTCGATACCAATGACGAATGGATCACCACCCGGACCGGCATCAAGCAGCGGCACATGGCGGCCGAAGGCGAGTCCGCATCCGATATGGCGACCGAAGCCGCAAAAAGAGCTTTGGCCGATGCCGGAATGAAAGCCCATGAGCTGACCCATATAATTGTCGGCACTTTCACTCCTGACTCCATGATTCCATCTACCGCTTGCCGCGTGCAACAAAAACTGGGCATCCGTGACCAGATGTGCGTGGATGTAGGTGCGGCATGCTCCGGCTTTCTCTATGCGCTGGAAACCGCGCGTGGCTATCTGGCTCTCCATCCTGAGAGCAAAATCCTTCTGGCCTGCTCAGAAGTGATCACCCCTCGCCTAAACTGGGAAGATCGCGCTTCATGCGTGCTTTTCGGAGACGCAGCCGGTGCGGTCATTCTCACTGGTAAAAATGCAGCCGGTGCCGAAGACACGCCCAGAGTGCTGGATATCATGCTCAAGGCGGATGGCAGCCTGGGTGATTTGCTCATGGTCAATGGTGGCGGATCAGCCGACCCCTACAAGCTGGGTACGATTGTGGATGAAGAATATTTCGTCCAGTTGGAGGGCAGGGAAATTTTCAAGCACGCCGTTCGCAAGATGAGCGCGGCCTGCGAGGAAATTCTTGAAAAGAACGGAGTGGACAAGAAAGAGATCGACGTTCTGCTTCCCCATCAGGCAAATTTTCGGATCATTGATGCGGTGGGTCGCAAGTTCGATATCCCCGCCGAGAAAGTGTTCTCCAATATTGACCGTTACGCCAACACCTCGGCAGCCTCCATCCCCGTGGCGTTCTCCGAAGCAGTTGAAACCGGCTTCATCAAAAAAGGCGACCTGGTACTCCTGACGGCTTTTGGCGGCGGCTTTACCTGGGGCGCGGCCTTGGTTCAATTCTAGCTCGATTTCTGTTTGATTTTTTGTTTGAAACAGCTCTTGCGAACCTATATTTTACAACAGAGAAATTTGCAGTTGTGGACAGTTTTGTATATAGGGTGCTGACCAATGAGCAAATCAAGAGGTACGTCGATGAGTGATCTTTCCAAAGTCGCACTGGTCACGGGTGGTTCTCGTGGCATAGGCCGTACAGTTGCCGAAAAGCTGGCAGGCGATGGGTTTGAAGTTTATCTGACCTATGTCAGCCGCCCTAAGGCCGCTGATGAAGTCGTGGCCGCCATCGAAGCTAACGGCGGAAAGGCCAAAGCCTTTAAACTCGATTCCGGCGACCGCGATGCTGTCACTGATTTTTTCAAGACCGAAATCAAGGGCAAAGTGTCCCTTGATGTGCTGGTGAACAACGCCGGTATCACCCGCGACGGATTGATGATGCGCATGAAAGATGACGACTGGGACAAGGTCATTCACATCAACCTCACCGGCTGTTTTGTCTTCCTCAAGGAAGCGTCCAAGATTATGGGCAAGCAGCGTTTTGGTCGCATCGTCAATATCACGAGCATCGTGGGCCAGATGGGCAATGCAGGGCAGGCCAACTATTGCGCTGCCAAGGCTGGTCTCATTGGTCTGACCAAGTCCGCCGCCAGAGAGCTGGCAGGACGCGGGATCACGGTCAATGCCGTGGCTCCCGGATTCATTGAAACCGACATGACTGCCGCGCTTCCCGAAAAGGTTGTCGAAGCCATGTTGACGCAAATTCCGTTGAAAGCCCTCGGACAGTCCGAGGACATCGCTGCCGCAGTCTCCTTCCTGTCCGGCCCCGGAGCCGGGTACATAACCGGTCAGGTTCTGGGAGTGAACGGCGGCATGTATATGTAATTGATAAAACAAAAAAAATGTTATTGGAGGGAATTATGTCCGACGTAGCCGCTAAAGTTAAAGAGATCATCGTGGATCAGCTGGGTGTGAGTGCCGATGAAGTTGTTGAAGGCGCTGCATTTGTTGAAGATCTGGGTGCTGATTCTCTGGACCTGACCGAGTTGATCATGGCCATGGAAGAAGAATTCGACCTGGAAATTGATGATGAAGACGCTCAGAAAATCCTCAAGGTCCAGGATGCCATTTCTCACGTCGAGAAGGCACAGGCATAAGCTGGTCAGTCTGAAATTGATAGATTAGAGAGCGTCTTATGCACCACTATGTGTAAGACGCTCCTTTTTCATTTTTTTTACACGCAGACAGTACGGGTATTTATTATGAACAGGGTTGTCGTCACCAGCGTCTCGGCCATCACTCCACTTGGCAATGATGTTGAAATCAGTTGGCAGAATCTCCTGGCCGGAAAATCCGGCATAGGCAAGATCACGAAGTTTGATTCCACGGACTACGCCACCAAAATTGCGGGTGAAGTCAAGGATTTCGATCCCACGACTTTCATCGGCAAGAAAGAAGCACGGCGCATGGAGACCTTTACCCAGTATGCGGTCTGCGCCACCAGGATGTTATTCGAGTCCGCAGGATGGACCATTCCCGAAGAGGAAAAGCACCGGGCAGGCACTGTCATCGGTGTTGGTCTGGGCGGCTTGAGAATCATCGAGGAAATGCATACCAAGCTCCTGGCCAAGGGGCCGGGGCGGGTCTCACCATTTTTCATTCCGCTCATGATCGCCAACATGGCCGCTGGACAAGCCTCCATCGAGGCCGGTGCCATGGGTCCGAATCTTTGCACCACCACGGCGTGTGCATCCGGTACGCATGGGATTGGTGTAGCCTACACCGACATCGCCATGGGCCGGGCCGACATCATGATCTGCGGCGGTGCAGAGTCCACCATCACCGTTCTCGGCGTGTCCGGGTTCAATGCGATGAAGGCTCTCTCCACCCGCAACGATGAGCCTGAAAAGGCTTCCCGCCCCTTTGATGCTGATCGTACCGGCTTCATTATGGGAGAGGGTTGCGGCCTGCTGCTTCTGGAATCCCTTGATCACGCCAAGGCGCGTGGCGCGGAGATTCTGGCCGAGGTCGTCGGCTTTGGCGCATCCGGTGATGCATACCACATGACAGCACCGCCCGAAGACGGCTCCGGCATGTCTCTGGCCATGGCTGCCGCCATCCGCGAGGCAAAGGTCGATCCGTCCGAAATCGACCACATCAATGCGCACGGCACCTCTACCAAGCTCAATGACATGTGCGAGACCCGCGCCATCAAAACAGTCTTTGGCGACCACGCCTATGACATTGATATCTGCGCCAACAAATCGCAGATAGGACATTTGCTCGGAGCAGCCGGTGGAGTCGAGGCCGTCTTTGCGGTCAAGACCCTTGTCGAGGGTGTCATCCCCGGCACCACCAACCGCGACACGCCGGACCCGGATTGCGATCTGGACGTCTGTGCCGATGGCCCACGCGAGAAGCAGGTCAACTACGTACTGAGCAACTCGTTCGGCTTTGGCGGAACCAACGCCTGCATGTTATTCAAACGCTTTACCGACTAACAACAAGGGGGGCTGAACGGCCTCCCTTTTTTTATATAAGGACGGATCTCCACCCCGCATGGGCCGGTGGTTGCGTCAACCCGAAGGGATATATGTCGCTTCGTCAGGTTGTCGCCCCAAAACCATCCGCACACCATGAGCCGGTGGGAAGCCATTCGTATCCACATCCAAAACGAGGTGTCTCATCATGGAAGAGCTGTTAATCCAGGACCCGGCAATCGCTGCCGCCATCGCATCCGAAGTCAATCGTCAGGTCAGCAAGCTGGAACTCATCGCCAGCGAAAATTTCGTTTCAACCGCTGTCCGGCAGGCCCAGGGGTCTGTCATGACCAACAAATATGCCGAAGGCTACCCCGGCAAACGGTGGTACGGCGGCTGCGAGTTCGTCGATCAGGTCGAAGATCTGGCCCGTGACCGCGCCAAGGAGCTATTCGGCGCGGCCTATGTCAATGTCCAGCCTCATTCCGGCTCTCAGGCGAACATGGCCGTCTATTT
>JAFLJW010000462.1 GCA_022712815.1 Pseudodesulfovibrio sp.
GCCTTGCAGTTGCCCGAACGCCAAGCCCCCACACAGCACAAAAGTCAGTGTGGTGGTCAGGAAGACAGTGATTAATTTGCGACAACGGATCGGCATATGAATTCCAAAATGGAGACAGCACAAGGTGACACGACAACAGGGCCTGATGCCCTCGAAAGAGAGGACAGGGTCCCTGTATACCCCATTTTTCACGGTGGGACAAATAGAGGCTGTCATAAAATCACCCTGCTGGAGAATATGAGGAAAAAAAGCTGGAATTACGGGGAATTTTTATTAAAAATAGTGCTATCCAAAAAAAACCGGCAATATGAATTGCGCACCCGAACTGTGATCACAGGCTGGAACATGACGAAAAGAAGTTCATTCGGTTAAAGTGTACTTTTTTAAAGAGGCGCAGATTGTACTCTGAAACTTAACGTTCCCGGAAGCAGGACCTTTATCTCCAGCTCTGTCCCGGCTGCCTTCAGAAAACTGTGAATTTCTCGTTTCAGATGAGGGCTGTAGCGGAGTTGGAGTATGCCCTTGTATTTGTTGGCGACCGTGAAAATTCCAAGATTGTCATAGCCCTCCAGCAGGAAACGAAAGAGACCTATCTTGCTCGGTTCGACCTGAACATAAGTACGGGCCGATTGAGTTGGCGGCGGCGGGCAGATTCGTTTGCGAGGCTTGACACGGGAAGTTTTCTTCATGGAAAGAGAGGTAGCGTGGGTTGATGACAAAGGCAACAACTCACTGCAAACCTGTCCCTGACAGGGTCTTGAGAACACCCCCGACTCACAGGAAAAAGAGGGGGCGCACGTCCTGCCCCGGATTTTCCGTTGTTCTTTCCTCCACAAATGGTTAATTTACGCAAAATCAAGTGCGCTTAGAGAGCGTCATACCATACCCATTAGATACGGAGAATATATGCCCGATACAATCATTACCGCCCTGGTCCTGGCAGCAGGCAAGGGAACCCGAATGTACTCGTCCAGGCCCAAGGTGCTGCAAACCATCTTGAATGAACCCATGCTCCATTACGTCTACGCCGCTCTGAACCCCTCGTTCAACGGGCGCACCCTGACCGTCATCGGGCATGGAGCGGACGAGGTGGAGGCGGCCTTTCCTGAGATGAAAGGGACTTTTGTGGAACAGACAGAGCAACTCGGCACCGGACACGCCCTTCAGGTCGCCTGGGACGCGGTCAAGGATACTGACGCGACCCATTGTCTGGTCATCAACGGCGACACTCCGCTGGTGACTGTCGAGGCTCTGGACCGGCTGGCCGGTATGGCCGGGAGTTGCGATCTCGCCTTCATGACCATCACGCCACGGGATGCGGGCACATTTGGTCGGGTGGTTCGCAATTCGGCCCGGATGATCACGGCCATTGTCGAGGCCAAGGATTACGACCGAAACGTTCACGGACCGGTCACCGGCGAAGTGAACGCCGGCGTTTACCTGCTCAAGGTCAAGTCCATGGAAGCCCTGCTCGGCGAACTGAAGAATGAGAACAATAGTGGTGAATACTACATCACCGACCTCATCGAACTGGCTGTCAAAAAGAGCATGACCGTGGACGGTGTCCAGTGCGGTGACGACCTGAGCCTCATGGGCATCAACAGCCCCCGCGAACTGATCACGGCAGAAAACTTGCTGCGCCGTCAGATTGTGGAGTCGCTCATCGACAACGGGGTACTCATTCACAACCCGGATACGGTCGTCATCGGTCCCAAGGTAAAAATAGAACCCGGAGCTGAAATCTTCGGCCATTGCGAAATTTACGGAAATTCTTCGGTTGCCGCCGGGGCCAGGATGGGCTCGTACAATTACATCACGGACGCGACATTTGCATCCGGCTGCGATGTGCGCCAGTTCTGCCATATCAAAGGGGCTGAGGTCGGCCCAAACGCCTGGGTCGGACCGTATGCGCGGCTCAGGCCCGGCGCGGTCCTGAAAAAAGGTGCGCGTGTGGGCAACTTCGTGGAGATGAAAAAGGCCGTGCTGGGCGAAGGGGCCAAGGCGAGCCACCTGACGTATCTGGGCGATGCCGAGGTCGGGGCCGGAGCCAATATCGGAGCCGGGACCATCACCTGTAATTATGACGGGAAAAACAAATTTATCACGGTTATAGGCGAAGGAGCGTTCATCGGCAGCAATACGGCCCTGGTCGCCCCGGTAACCGTTGGCAAGGATGCTTTGGTCGGAGCCGGCTCCACCATTACCAAGGACGTCCCAGCCGGGGGCGCAGCCATTGCACGCGGCAAACAGGTGACTATAAAACGACGTTTGAAAAAGTCTTGATCAATGACAGGCCAGCCCTGTGAAGGGGCCTTGATTTGTGACGGGTAAAGGGATAGATATATAATATGGAACTTGTCATAGAACTCGAAGATAGATTCAACAAGTTGTTGAATAAAATTAGTGAACTGAAAGAAGAAAACCAACGTTTGAGAGAGGAAGTCGAGGCCGAGAAGGAAACGCGTTGCGACATCGAGTCTCGCATCAACACACTTTTGGAGAAGATCCGGAACGAACTGGATTGATACTGAGAAACGATGCCACGCTACACGTTGAACCTGATGGGGCTTGAAATAACCTTCAAGACGGATGCGGATAATGACCGCATCGAAGCCGCGCAGGCATTGATTGAAAACAAGCACAAGGAGCTTGTTGCCGGAGCCGGAGACCTCAGCAAGGAAAAATTGCTTACGTTTCTGCTCCTCAGTCTCGCGGATGATTACCTAGTCGCTAAGGACAACCTTAAGCGGCTGGAAGAGAAGATCGAAGAGATTTTGGAAAAAACCTCATAGGAACCCATGCCGATAACTGGATGGGTTCGAGGCTGGCAAGGAATTACCCTGGGGCGTTTGTGATTGCCCGGAGTGTTATTGAGCCAATGCTCTGAATAAGGGCGACGACTCCAGCGAGTTGGTGTGCAAGCCCGGTTTGGCCGGGAAGCCTAAAGGCTCGCGAGTCATGCCCACCTGGATAAGCCAGGTTCAAAACAAACGCGGCAACACGGCCTCCTGGGGATTTAATAGCAGCCCTGTCGGATCAAATATTCGACTTTTCAGGCTGCGCATATAGATTACTGCCCTCCAACTCCCTCCGATGCACCTGCTTAAGCAGCTTCTCTTCCGTGTGGAAAGTGTCTCTCATGGTATGCCAGCCTGTATGACTATCTTGCAGACTGTTCAAAAAGTACCAGATGAGAGACGCAAGAAGAATTCAAGGTCGATGCGTATTCTTAATACGTAAGAGTTTGAATTCTTCGCAGCAACGAAGCAGATGGTGCTGTCAATTGTCTTTGCTCTTCTGGTTTGAACGGTTTTCTCTTGCAGACTGTTCAAAAAGTGCCAGATGAGAGGCGCAAGAAGAATTCAAGATCGATGCGTATTCTTAATACGTGAGAGTTTGAAATCTTCGCAGCAACGAAGCAGATGGTGCTGTCAGTTGCCTTTGCTCTTCTGGTTTGAATGGTTTTCTTTTGCAGACTGTTCAAAAAGTGCCAGATGGGAGGCGCAAGAAGAATTCAAGGTCGATACGTATTCTTAATACGTGAGAGTTTGAAATCTTCGCAGCAACGAAGCAGATGGTGCTTTTTCAACAGTCTGCCCACGATGGCGTCAACAGACCGCCTATGAGTCTGTCAACATAAACGTTCAAGGAGTGACCCATGTTAACCGAAATCGCCATAATCGGCGGCGGAGTGTTTTCCGGACTCGGAGCCGGTTTCTTCCTCCACAAATACATATCAGATAAACAGATTTCAGACTCGCAGGGACTGGCCGAACGCATAGTCTCAGAGGCCAGAAAAGAGAGCGAGGCCCTGAAAAAGGAAGCCCGCCTTCAGGCTCAGGATGAGATTTTCGCTCAGAAAAAAGAGATGGAAATCGAGTTCAAAGATCGTTCGAGCCAACTCAAGAGTGAAGAAAATCATCTTCGCACCAAAGAAGAGCGGCTCGAAACCAAGCTGGAAAAAGCCACGGACAAGGAAGCCCAGGCAGTTGAGCTGGAAAAGCAACTGATCAAGCAGGAAAAACAGCTTGGCGAACTCGAAGAGGACCTTGAGCACAAGGCTGACGAGCATGAGCGCAAACTTCAGGAGATTTCCGGCCTGACCGTTGAGGAAGCCAAGGAAAATCTCATGAACGAGATTGAATCCCGCACCCGCCACGAAGCTGCCAGAATGATTCGCAACATCGAGATGGAGGCCAAGGAAAGCGCCAGCAAGAAGGCCAAGGAGATTCTGTCTCTGGCCTTGCAGCGTTACGCTGGCGACTATGCGGGGGATCAGACCGTCACCTCAGTCGCCCTGCCTTCAGAAGATATGAAGGGCCGCATTATTGGCCGGGAGGGGCGCAATATTCGCGCTTTGGAAGCCGCCACCGGCGTTGACCTGATCATCGACGACACCCCTGAGACCGTGGTTCTGTCCGCGTTCAGCCCGCTCAAGCGCGAAATCGCCAAGCAGTCTCTGGAACGCCTCATCCACGATGGCCGCATTCACCCGGCCCGTATCGAGGAAATAGTCAAGAAGGTCGAAAGCGAGATGGACACCAAGCTCAAGGAGATCGGCGAACAGGCCACCTTTGATGTCGGTGTTCACGGCATTCATCCCGAAGTCATCAACCTGCTCGGTCGTTTGCATTACCGTACCAGCTTCTCCCAGAACGTGCTCCAGCACTCCATGGAAGTCGCCTTCCTGTGCGGCATCATGGCTGCCGAG
>JAFLJW010000397.1 GCA_022712815.1 Pseudodesulfovibrio sp.
TGACTGCTCACCAATGCTATTTAGGACTGGTGTTGATGGTGTAGCCAGCCCCATCACGTTGAATCCAGCCCTTGTCTTTCATGCAGCCATTGTAAAGTTCCGCCTGCTTGCGTTTGTTCAGCGGATATTTTTCACCAGCCATGACTTCGCATTTGACGGAGTCGCTCTCGAACTGCGCGGCGGCCTTGTGCTTGTTCTGGACATTCGGATTGTCCCACTGCTTTGCGCAACCGGAGAGCATCAGCGCGGCCAACATGAGGGCGGAGAGAGTCAGGACGGAAATGAGCAGACGCATGAAGGCCTCCTTGAGTTCTCGATTATTCGTCTTTCAGACCACGGCTCATGAGGTCCTTGACGGCCTTGGCCGGGTCTTTGTCTTCATAGAGGATGGCATAGACCTGTTCGGTTATGGGCAACTCGACTTTGAGCTTTTTAGAAAGATTATAAAGGGCCTTGGTGGTTTTGACACCCTCGGCCACGGCTTTCATTTCGTTTATGATGTCGTCGAGCTTCTGGCCCTTGCCCAGCTTGAGGCCCACCTGACGGTTGCGGGAAAGGTCGCCGGTGCAGGTAAGCACCAGATCGCCCATGCCGGACAAGCCCATGAAAGTGCGGATTTGTCCGCCCATGGCTTGTCCCAACCGGCTCATTTCGGCCAGTCCGCGGGTGATGAGCGCGGCCCGTGCATCATGCCCGAAGCCAAGCCCGTCCGAGATGCCGGCCGCAATGGCGATGACGTTCTTGACCGCACCGCCCAGCTCGACACCGCGATAATCGGGCGTGAAATAGACGCGGAAAAACGGCGTGGAGAATGCATCCTGAAGTTCGCGCCCAAGCTCGTGATCTTCACAGCCAAGGGAAACGGTAGTCGGCATGTCGGCACTGACCTCGGCAGCGAAAGATGGGCCGGAAAGCGAGGCGTAACGAGGGCGTTTTCCCTCCAAAGCCTCGGCCACGACCTTGCTCATGGGGGCCAGCGAATCAAGCTCGATCCCCTTGGACGCGCAGACGATGACCGGATTGTCCGGCAGGATGTCCCTGAATCCTTCAAGAGCGGGACGAATGAACTGGCTGGGGATGACAACAAGGAAATAATTCGCACCGGCAAAGGCGATTTCAGGATCAGACTCGACTTTCAAGTTGTCGGACAAGGTGACGCCCGGCAGAAAAGCCGCATTTTCGCGATTTTCACGAATGGAGGCGACCACATCGGGCTCACGTGCCCACAGCACGGTATCGACTCCGTTTCTGGCGAGCATGTCAGACAGGGTGGTGCCCCATGCCCCTGCGCCCAAGACTGCTATCTTCATGGAAAAAACTCCTTTAATGCGTATATGAAGCCCCAAGCATACGTATATGAAGCCCCAAGCATACGTATGGGGAGGTCAAGAGGCAAGTTTTTGCAGGGACATATTATGTATCCATCGTCTCCCCCCCCTCTTATAATGAACATTGCCGCCCTTTTCTTGCATCTTCAAGATTTCAAGTGACATGTACGCAGCAACGCTATATTAAAATGCCTTAGCAAAATTGACAATAGTAACTATAGCTGATCGATTATTCAATTACCTTCAGTACGACCGAGAATTTTTCTAACTATGGAGGCCTTCAGCCGTGTTCTCTTCCATTAAAAGCCGCATACTCTTGCCTGTTGGTGCCATTCTTTTCCTGCTGATCCTTTTTTTCATCTTCCAGGGCTATCTCCATATAGATGAACAACTGATGGCCGATGAGGAAACATTGAGGCAGGAATTCAATCAAGTGCAGATTCTGCTCAACCAGAAGGGGCAGGAAGCCGCATCCTTGGCCTCCTGGGTTGCGGCCAATCCCGAGATCTCCGAAGCCTTTGCTTCAAGGGACCGGGAGGCGTTGTTGCAACTGGTCATGCCAACCTATCTGGGGCTCAAGGAAAAACTGGGCATCACCCAAATGCAATTCCATCTCCCGTCCGCTATTTCTTTTTTGCGATTACACGAACCGGATGAATATGGTGACGACCTCAGTACAATGCGGCCATCCCTGGTCAAGGTCAACACGACAAAAAAAACCTCGTATGGTCTGGAAAAGAGCAAGTCCGGTATGAATATACATGGAATAGCCCCTGTTTTTCATCAGGGCCAGCACGTAGGGTCCGTGGAATTTGGCATGGCTCTCAGCGACCAACTCCTCATGCCTTTGAAGAAAAGGGGCGGCTACAACATTTCCGTACTGATTCTCAAAGGTGATACGTTCGTCTTTCAGGCCAGAACACACACCATGAAGATCAGTCCCAAAATGATCCCGACCCTCAAGGGAATTTACCGTACTGGCGCATCGCAGATTCATCGGGTGAGCAAGGAAGGCAAGGAACTGATTACCTACTTCGGCCTCTTGCGCGGTATCAATGGCAAGGTCATCAGTATCGTGACTATTCCCATGAATATAACGGAACAGCTTGCAAACATGAACCGGCAAATAGTGATGACTGCCGTTGCCGGATTTGCAGTGTTTATCCTTTTGCTCGGCTTCATCAATTTTTTGATCACTTATTTGGTGAAGAAACCCCTGAACGAATTCCTGGCCTTTTTTTCCCAGATTAAAGAAGGCGATTTTTCTGTCCGTCTGGATAAAGAGTATCCATGTGAGATGAACACCTTGAGCGTGGGAATCAACAGCATGACCGAAGCCGTGACCAAAGCCATGGCTGAATCTGAACAGGACCGGGAACAGGCTCAGATTCAAGCTGACCGGGCACAAAAATCCTTGGATATGTCCAAGGTCAAAGAGCAAGAAGTTCAGGTTCTCATGAGTGCCATGCATACCGTGGCCGCCGATGCCGAAACCGTTGTCCAAAGCGTGTCGTTGTCGTCGGACAAGCTTTCCGGTGAATTCGAGCAGGTCAATATGGGTACGGAAAATCAGCGTATGCGAGTGACAGAAGTGGCGACAGCCATGGAGCAAATGAACTCCACGGTGCTGGAAGTGGCCCGGAATGCCTCGGATTCGGCACAGGAGTCTCGCAATGCCATGGAGAAAGCCCATTTAGGCCAGGAGGTCGTGACCAATGCCATTGAGGCCATTGAACGGGTCAATCGCATCGCCGAGGACCTCAAGCGTCAGATGGAAGAGTTGAACGGTCAAACCAACTCCATCGGCGAAGTCATAACCGTGATCAATGAAATAGCGGACCAGACCAACCTGCTTGCCTTGAACGCGGCCATCGAAGCGGCCCGGGCCGGTGAGGCAGGACGAGGGTTTGCCGTGGTTGCCGATGAAGTTCGCAAACTCGCGGAAAAGACCATGGATGCCACCAAGGAAGTGGAGAATAATATCAGCACCATTCAGGCCTCAACCAAAACCAGCAGCGATATAACGCAGCAGGCTGTCACGGCATTGGCTCAGGCCTCTTCTCTGGCCAATGATTCCGGCGAGGCCCTGAGTGAAATCGTGCAGAATATTCAACGCAACACCGTTCAGGCTGAAGATATTGTCGCTGCATCGGGAGAACAGTCCACTGCCTCCGAGCAGATCAGTCAGGCCATGGTTGAGATCAGCACAATTACCAATAATGTGGCGGAAAGCATGTCTCTTTCCGTGTCCGAGGCCAGGAATCTGACAAAGGACGTCGAAAGACTAGAAAACATCATAGGCCAATTGCGAAAGAGTTAATCCCACGCATGAATTCAGTTCGCCTGTGTATCAGGTAAGCTGATTCTCTGCCCACAAAGAGCCACGCGAGCCAGAAATATACAGGCCGTTGAAAAAGCTCCACCAGCCTCTGCGCCCGGATCTTTTTCAACAGCCTGTTGCATCCTGGGCAAGAGGCGGGTATAGACACTTCCATGGCAATACAATTCACCCGGACCGAAGAAAAAATACTCGCTATCGCCGGCAGGGATCTGCCCGATACCGAGCAGCCGTTCAAGACCATCGCCGATGAAGTCGGTGTTGATGAGCAAATCGTCATCGACCTGCTTGCGGACCTCAAGAAACGCAAGATAATCCGCCGTTTCGGTGCGACCTTGCGCCACCAGAAGGCAGGCTACGGCCACAATGCCATGGTCGCCTGGCGTATCCCGGAAGACCGCGACGACGAGGTTGGCGAGATATTCTCCGCCCGCCCGGAAATCAGCCATTGTTACATCCGCCGAACCTATCCGGAATGGACCTACAACTTCTACACCATGATTCACGGCGAGCGGCCCGGTCATGCTCTGGAAGTGGTGGCCGAGCTGGAAAAACAGATCGGTATCGACGATAACTGCGTGCTCGATTCCATCAGGGAACTCAAGAAGACCTCGATGGTCTATTTTAAATAGGAGCTTTTCGTGGACTCAAAATCTCTTTACACCAAGGCCCAGACCCTCATGCCCGGCGGCGTCAATTCCCCGCTGCGTGCCTGCAAATACGTCAACTCCGAACCCGTGTTCATCCAGAACGCCAAAGGCGCACGCCTGTGGGATGTCGAGGGACGCGAATACATCGATTACGTCATGAGCTGGGGACCCATGATCCTTGGGCATCAGGACCCCGCTGTTTCCGAGGCCGCGCACAAGGCCGTTGATCTCGGCACAAGCTACGGCGCACCCTGTTACGGCGAGGTCGCTCTGGCCGAGGAAATCACCAAGCTCATCCCGTCCATGGAAATGTTGCGTATGGTCTCCTCCGGCACCGAGGCCACCATGTCCGCCCTGCGTCTGGCGCGCGGCTACACTGGCCGCAACAAATTCATCAAATTCATCGGCAACTACCACGGCCATGCCGATTCTTTCCTCGCTGCCGCAGGTTCTGCCGCCGGGACCATCCCCGGCACACCCGGCGTACCTGAAGAGGTCATCAAGCACACCCTCCTCGCCCACTACAACGACCTCGACGCGGTCCGTGCCCATTTCGAGACATCCGGCGACGACATCGCCTGCATCATCGTCGAACCCGTTGCCGGGAACATGGGCCTTGTCCTGCCCAGGGACGGCTTCCTTCAAGGTCTGCGCGACCTCTGCACACAATACGGCGCAATCCTCATTTTCGACGAAGTCATCACCGGCTTCCGCTTGGCCCTCGGCGGCGCACAGGAACGCTTTGGCATCACCCCGGACCTGACCACCCTCGGCAAGATCATCGGCGGTGGTTTCCCGGTCGGCTGCTACGGCGGCAAACGAGAAATAATGGAACACATGGCCCCTGTGGGCGGCGTGTTTCAGGCTGGAACGCTCTCCGGCAACCCGGTTGCCATGGCCGCAGGACTAGCCACCCTCAAGCGACTCCAGCAATGCGACTACGCAGCCCTCGAAGCCCGCACCAGAAAATTCGCCGAAGCCCTGACCGCCATCATGGTCGAAAAAGGTCAGGCCATGTCACTTGCCCACATCGCCTCCGCCTTTACCATGTACTTCTCAAAAGTCCCGGTCACCAACATGACCGAGTCCGGCCAGTGCAACGCAGAGGCCTACGCAACCTACTGGCAACAAATGCTGGCTCAAGGCATCTACCTCGCCCCCGCCGGTTTCGAGTGCTCCTTCACCTCCTTCATCCACACCGATGAAGATTTTGAACAGACATTGGAAGCAGCACGCAAGGTCGAGTTCTAAACACCTGCGGCGAGATGAATTAAAAAAAAGGCCCGGAGCATCGCTCCGGGCCTTAACTGTGACTTATGCATAATGTTGCTTGGTCAGCAGATCAATCTTTACGAATTCTCTCGACAAATTCTGTGGTGGAGTAGCCTTTGAGAAGCGGCAGGCTGAGCACTTCGCCGCCTGCTTTTTCAACGACCTCACGGCCAATGATTTTGTCCGGTGTCCAGTCTCCGCCCTTGACCAGAACCTGAGGGCGCACACCCTTGATCAGTTCCAGAGGGGTGGAGTCATGAAAGACGATAATGTAGTCCACACAGGCGAGACCGGCGAGAACATAGGCGCGATCTTCCTGGGAGTTCAGGGGGCGATCATCCCCTTTGTCGAGCGACCTGACGGATTCGTCGGAATTGAGACCGATGACAAGGGAGTCACCCAGAGCGCGGGCGCGGGTCAGCAGGTCCACATGGCCTGGATGCAGGACATCGAAGCAGCCATTGGTGAAGACCAGCCGGTGGCCGGGCATGAAGTCCGCCTTCCTCTTGAGGAAAGTGCGGATGCTCATTAGTTTATTATTTGCGGGCAGACTCATGATTTTCCTTTGGCCTTGAGATTGGGAGTGGAGTGAAACAGCATTAGCTCAATCCAGTCCAGAGCGAATTCCAATGTGGCTTCCTCGTCACTCATTACCGCTTTCTGACGATCCTCGTCCACTTCAACACGGGAAAAAAGCTGCATTTTAGTGATGAAACGCTGGAACTCGTCGAGCTTGTACAGGGTAAGGACCGCCATATGACCCATTTTTTCGGGAACCGGACCGCCCGCCTGCCTGATACGCGCCAGAGTGTTCATGTACCGATCATTGTTGGCGGTATACTCCTCGAAACCCTGATCTTTCTTCCAGGACGCGCCAGTCCATTCGTCCTTTTCCAGAAAACCTTTGCAGTGATCTTCCCGAACAATGAAGAACTGTTCGCAAACGCCGCCTTTTCCGTCAGGGCGGGTGGCCCGACCCAGAGGATACATGCGGCACGCGCCGGGCCGATTCTCGTAGATGGAGCATCCCTGTTTGGTGTTAAACGCACAGTTGCGGGACGCACCATCGGTCATGCGCAGATGAAATTCAGGGAAATTGGTGTCTGCGTCCATGTGCATGGTGGTGTGCTGCCGCAAAAAATCGACACTGCCCATATTCAGACCACGGCGCAGGCGCAGGATATCATAGGGAGTCAGCACCATGTTCAGATCGTTACAGCAGGCATTGAAACAGGAAATGCCGGGATAGCACTTGAAATTGTATGTCTTGCCCTCTTCCAACTCGGTCAGGCTGTCCAGAAATTCTTTTTTGTCGTCGTCCATGGTTCTTCTCCGGGAGAGCCTTCGGCTCCCTGATTTTTTGCGGTAAGGGTGGAACCCCGTCAACCGGAGGCCTGTACTACCACGGCGGGACCTGAACGAAAAGGGGCTAAATTTGGGGGTATATTCCGGGGTGTTGCATCGTGCGGAAGGATACGCCCCTTTGCAATCTCGTCACTCTCTGGTACGGAGACTCAAGGGATGCAATAATTTAATCTCTCAATCTCAAGATTGGTCAAAAAGGACGGTACATGCAGAAATTCAAACTCGTGAGCATGGTCAAGGCAGCCGGTTGAGCCGCTAAGATCGCTCCGGGGGACCTGGAGCAAGCACTTTCGGGCGTTCATGTCCGCGCAGACAGCCGCGTGTTGGCCGGGGGACCGGGCGACAACGAGGATGCTGTGGTCATGTCTTTTCCAGAGGGCAAGGCTCTGGTTCAAACCGTGGACTTTTTCACTCCGATAGTCAATGATCCTTACAGGTTCGGGCGCATTGCCGCTGCCAATTCCCTGTCTGATGTCTACGCCATGGGCGGTGAGCCGTGGTCAGCCATGAATATCATCTGCTTCCCCATAAAAAAGCTGCCCACCGAGGTTTTGACCGAGGTTCTGCGGGGCGGCAAGGACGCTGTGGAAGAGGCCGGGGCTGTGCCGTCAGGCGGGCATAGTGTTGAAGACGATGAGTTAAAATACGGGCTGGCCGTGTCCGGTATCGTGGACCCTGATAAATTTGCTTCCAACCGGGGCGTGAAACCGGGTGACGAGTTGCTCCTGACCAAGCCCATCGGCACCGGAGTTCTGGCAACCGCGCTCAAAGGCGAAATGTCCGGTTTTGAAGAAATCGAAGAGGCCCTTTTTCAAATTTGCTCCCGTCTCAACCGGGCCGGAGGTGAAATCATCACCGCCCTTGGCCTGACCGGGGCCACGGATATCACCGGCTTCGGCCTGGGCGGACATCTCATCGAGCTGGCCGAGGCGAGCGGCGTATCCATCGAACTTCACATGACTTCGGTGCCTCTGATCCCACGCGCACTTGAACTGGCTGGTATGGGCATGTTGCCAGCGGGGTCCATCGGCAACCGCAATCACTACCTGCCAAAAACAACCATCACCCAAGGTCTTGATCCCATTAATGTCGACCTGATGTTCGATGCCCAAACTTCGGGTGGCCTGCTTTTGGCTGTTCCGCCACACAAGCTGGATGAGGCCAGAGACATGCTGAGAGCGGCAGGCGATCTGGCCGCACACATCGGCACGGCTCGCACTCTGGAAGCGAGCAGTACACCACTTTTTATCGTTTAACGGGGATCAGGTAGCTGATTCGGCCACGACTCGTTCGATTTCCTTCTGAAGTTCATCCAGATCAAAAGGTTTGGAAATATAACCATTCATACCCGCCTCAATGAACCGCTGCCTGTCGCCCTTCATGGCATGGGCGGTCAGAGCAACAACCGGGACATCAAGTCCAAGCTTCTGGCGGATGACGCGGGTGGTATCCAGTCCGTTGAGTCCCGGCATCTGAATATCCATAAGTACACAATCAAACGTCTGGGACTTAAGCCTTTCAAGGGCGGCTTCGCCGTTTTTCACACAGAGAGGATTATAACCCAGTTTGGACAGAAGGCGTTGAACCACGGCACGATTCACGCGCTCGTCCTCAGCCACCAGAACGGATAATCCCTTGCTGTCAGGCTTTGCCTGAACAATGGCGACTTCTTTCCTCTTCCAGTCAGGGGTCACAGCAATAGTGAAGACGATGGATGTTCCTTTTCCTTCCTGACTGACTATGGAAATGGTACCACCCATGAGTTTAACGAGACGGCGGACAATGCCGAGCCCCAGGCCGGTACCCTGATATTTGCGGGAAAATGAACCATCGACCTGAGTAAAGGGATCAAAAACCTGAACCACCTTGTCGTCCGGGATGCCTATGCCGGTATCGGTCACCGCGAAATAAAGCAATACCTGACCTGATTCCAGAAAGGCCTCCAGCGGATAGGCTTCCACAACAATTGTTCCGGACTCCGTGAACTTGGCCGCGTTGCCCACCAGGTTGAAAAGGATTTGCCGCAGACGGCCCTTGTCTCCGATGAACTGGCGCTGCCGGGATTCATCGATCTTCCAGGACATGACAAGTCCACGCGATTCTGCCTGACGACGAAAGACTGCCACCACCGAGTCAAGCACCTCTCCAAGCTCGAAACTGTAATCATCCAATTCCAGCTTACCGGATTCGATCTTGGACAGGTCAAGAATATCGTTGAGAATCTGAAGCAGGCCCCGGCCTGAATCAAAAGCCGTATCCAGATAATCCCGTTGTTCCTCAACCAGGCTGGTAAGCTGGAGAAGCTGGAGCATTCCGAGCAACCCGTTGAGCGGGGTCCTGATTTCATGACTCATATTGGCGAGAAATTCGTTCTTGGCGATGCTGGCGGCCTGAGCCTCACCCATGGCTAATTTGAGATCTTCCGCCATGGTCTTGATCTCGGTGATGTCGGCGGCCATGTGCATGTGCACCTGCTTGCCTTCCAGCCATTCGATGACCCGGTCATGGTCGAGATACCAACGCTTGGTCAGCGGGCTATATCGCTCGCCGATCACGGTCCCCACGGGGTTGCCCTGCGCATCAAGCAGGCTGGGCTTGGGGCAAAAAAGACAGGGTTCCGTCTCGCCCCGGAAGACCTTGTGGCAAGGAACATCTTTGGTCGGCGATCCAAAATATTCCCGCATATGCGCGTTCATGAAAAGGATTTCATGCGTCTCCAGATCAGAGACATAAACATCGGCATCAATGCCATCAAGGATAGTGAGCAAACGTTCATGTGCCTGCTTGAGGTCTTGTGCGGCCTGCCTCTCTTTGGTCACATCGCGGGTGGAACCGAAAACCCGGCGGAGTTTCCCGGTCTTATCCACATCGGGAGTGGCCACCACCACCAACACAGACTCGATTCCATCCGCTTTGATGGAACGGTATTCCACCTCTACCGCCGTATGCTTCGTGATGACGGTTTGCCAGGCTTCAGCCAATTTTGTCTGATCGGCAGGATGTACATAAAACTCAAAGAAACGTTTGATATCAGCCGGGACCACTCCTGGCTCCAGACCATGTAACTGGAATTGACCGTTCGTCCAGATGGTTTCCCTGGTTAGCATATCCACTTCCCATCCGCCTGTCAGGCTGATTCGCTGCACCTCGTTTAAAAGCTCTTGACTGTGCTTGAGTTTCTCCTCTGCCTGCTTACGTTCGGACAAGTCGTAACTGTAGGTAAACAGATAGTCCTGATCACCATATCTCCAGTAATGACTGGTAATACCCACCGGGAACTGGCTACCGTCCTTGCGTTGATGCACGGTTTCGAATTGCTTGATGCCGTACTGTCTGCGTTCAAACCAATATCCGGGCCAGCCCTCAGGCAGGAAGTACGGATTGATATCCGGCACGGTCATGGTCAACAATTCCTCAAGGGTATAGCCAAGGCTTTCGCAGGCATGATCGTTAGCGTAGACAAACCGGCCATCCGCATTGATCCAGTAGATGTCAATGGACGCATGGTCCACGGAAAACTGAGTGAGATTGAGAGCTTCCTCGGTTTTCTTGCGCTCGGTAATATCGGTAATCATGGCAAAGGAGCCGAGGTAATGACCGTCTTCGGCCAAGATAGGCGTGGCAGACACCAGCCCCCACACCATCTCCCCGTCTTTGCGGACAAAACGCTGTTCGTACCGCTCCCGCTCTCCCCGCGCACGTTGCTCCATCCGTTTTTTGTAAGCACCTATATCTTCGGGCAACAACAGGTCATAAAGAGAGGCACCAACAGTCTCCTCAAGTTCATAACCGAAGAAATCCACCGTGATCTGGTTGGCATAGGTGATACACTGGTTTGCATCAAACCCGATAATACCTTCATCGGCGGTCTCAACTATGCGTCGGTAGCGTTCATCACTTTGTTTTTGTGCCTGTTCGGACAAGATGGTATCGGTGACGTCCTTGGCATAGACCGCCAAGGAGGAGACTTCGCCGGATTCTCCGAGAATGGGATAGGTCACGGAATCGATGATCCGCCCGGAATAAACCTCTTTCATGAATTGTGGAGTGTTACTCTTGGCGGCCATATCAAAGTTGATTTTCCGCTTTTTGACCACCTTCCGCGAAAAATACTTGAAGATATTTTGCCCAATCAGATCCTCAATGGAGTGTCCCATTGAATCAGCCATGTTCTGGTTGATGATCAGTATTGTCCCATCCAACGAAAACAGACCCACGCTGTCAACGGTGGCGTTCAGGAGTACCCTCAGGGAATTCTCGCTCTCCCGGAGTTGCTGCTCGGACTCGGCCACTTCTTTTTCCACATCCTTCTGACTGGTCAGGTCCCTGACAACACCCCATGAACCAATGGGGGCTCCCTCTTCATCCCTGGTGAGCCATATCCGGGTGGTCACCGGCACCGGATGTCCATCCTTGTGCAGATACTCCTTTTCAAACTCTTCAGAATAGCCATCAGGCATGACCTTCTCACGGAAAATTTTCTTTTCGACGGAATACCATTTCCGTGGCGTGATATCGATGATGTTTTTTCCGAGCAGATCGTCAGACACGAAGCCTAGTATGGCGCAAAAGGCCGGATTGACGTTGAGAATGGAGCCAAAGGTGTCAACGTGAAAAATACCGTCTATACTTGATTCAAACAATCCCCTAAACCGCTGTTCACTGGCGGACAATTCCTTCTCGGCCCTGCGTTGCTCCGTGAGGTCGTGCAAAAGGCAGTGGGTCTGGCTGAAGTTGCCGAGTTCATCGTAGCCGATCCGACCCTTGATCGTGATCAAGATGCGCGAGCCATCACGCTTGATCATAGTGAAATCCGCATGGTTCATCTTGCCGCTGGTCACGAAATCCAGAAAATTTTCCTTAAGCACTTTTGCGTGATCAGGAACCAGAAAATCACCGATAAATCGACCGATAACCTTTTCTTTTTCATACCCAAGGAGTTCAATCCACGCAGTATTGACAGCCAGGATATTTCCTTCTTTATCCAGAGACTGATAGGGGAGCGGGGTGTTTTCAAAAAGCACTCGGGAGTGATCGTCCCTGATTTGTTTTTTCAATCGGACGATTTCATCCAGGAGCTGTGCTTTTGTCTTTGATTTGTCGTTGGTCATGTCATGCTCGTCCAGAAAATCTCAAGTATTCGGCAATTGTGTTTATTCATACTCTATTTTTTTAATAAACTCGCTTATAATTTCATCTTGATTTTCAAATTCCTATTCACTGACCGGAAGAATGACTCCGGCCATGATTCTCACAAATACGACCCAAAAGGATGCCCTCTCCAGCTTTGCCTCGATTCTCTTAAATATACTCGAAAAACCACGTCTTGACATACGTGTGACATACGCGCACATTCTAAATGTAGGACAATTAGACCTTTATCATAACGAGTTGAAATCATGGTGTTATGTGTTAACAAAATCAAACAAGGCAGACGCTTTCAGAACATTGTTGATGAGATTGAAAGGGCAATCATCGAAAGAACGCTGAAGCCGGGCGACCAGTTGCCTCCGGAGATGGAACTAAAAGAGATGTTCGGTACAGGTCGCGGCACAGTCCGCGAGGCTCTTCGAGTGCTCGAAGAAAAAGGATTGGTCGTCATCCGCACCGGCGCAACCGGGGGTGCTTTTATTCAGAAAGCCGATCCGGCCAGACTCACCAGTCAGCTTGACCTGCTCGTCCGATCTCACTCCATTTCCGGTAGCCACATAAAGGAATTCTGCGAGGCCATCGAGCCCATGGTCGCGTCGCTCGCCGCTGGTCGCACAACCAAAGCTGGCAGTGCGCGGCTCAAGACCCTCTTCGCATCTGCTGAAAAAGCACTGAAAAAGGGAGACACCAAGGGATTCCTCAAAGGCGATATTGCCGTGCATATCGCCATAGCCAAACTGACTGGCAATCCACTCATGGTCGCAATCCTGACAATGGTTCATGAGCAGGAGCCAGACACATCCGATGCTTACGTACCGGATGGCGGAAAAACCATGAACGACAATCTGGAAGATCTGCGTACTTTGGTGGAAGCCGTATCAAGCGGCCATGCAGAAGATGCTGGCTGGCTCGCGCTTGACCATATCCGCAAATTTCATGGTCACATGAAAGCGGCCCAACATTAGCGTCATGGCAATCGACTTCAGATATCCACTATCGGCAGAACTCCTTGGCGACACAAGCTGTAAAGCTGGTCCTAGAATTCCAGCGTCAGCCCTGAACCCACTTCCATCACCGGGCATTTTCTTGCCAATGAGATCTTGGCAGCCAGATCAGTGCAATGACAGGCGTACAGACCTTCCAGATCAAGTGCGGCCAAGTAATCCGTGGTCGGATTGATCCGCTCAGGCCCGGCTTTTTGCAAATGAAAGCCACCAAGGACCGTATGGACCGTATCCACGCCGGTGATGCGCTTTGCCTGCTCCACCGTATTGCAGATGCCCGCGTGGGCGCAACCGGATATGACCACAAGCCCTTTGTCGGTCACGTAGGCCATGGCCGTGTCATCAGGCATGGTGTCGGCCACAGGTCCGCTTTCCTCCATACGTTCGCCAAGAGGTGTCGGCGGCTCGAAATCAAGCACACGTTCAATCTCACCCAATGCCACGAGCTTGTCGGACAGCCAGACGGGCTTGCTTGATAACATCAGTTCAAACTGGTGAGACAACTTTTCCTCGGCAATGAGCATGCCGATTTCCGGCAGGATTCCCTTGCGTTTGGTGACAAGTGCTTGTGGATGGGCCAGCATTTGTGGCCGGGAGAAGGGCATATTCTGCGAAGCGGCTTCAAAATAATGGCGTATCAGGGCATCCAGACCCCACGTGTGATCGAAATGGCCGTGGGAGAGTACTATCCAGTCCAGATGGAGCATATCAAGCCCCTTGCGGTGGGCGTTTATCAGGAAGGCGTCCGAGTACCCGGCATCGAAAAGGATACGCTTGTCTCCGTCTTCAATGAGCATGGACAGGGCTGGTTCAGCCAGGAAATAGCTGCCGATAAGGGAGTTGTTGTCAACGAGAAATGTGAGTTTCATTTGAAATCCTTGGTGTTGTAGCAGGACTGGCAGAGGTCGTGAAAATCATATATGATATTCCGATGTCGTTTCGCAACATCATTATCAGTCTGTTTCTCGTCCTGTTTGTCCTGCCAAACCTCACCCACGCCGAAAACGTCCAATTCCTGAATCTCATCGACGGCGACTCGATTCTGGTGGTGTATCAAGATCATTCCCAGCAAGTTCGCCTCATAGGCATTGATGCCCCGGAATGGGGTCAGGAGTATGGTTCCAAGGCCAAGGCTCATGCCATGGGATTTTGTTTCGGCCAATCTTTGCGGCTGGAATTCGATAAGGAAAGAAAGGATCGCTATGGTCGACTTCTGGCATACGTCTACAGCGGTGACAAGATGCTCAACGAGGAGTTGGTCCGGGCAGGATTGGCCATAGTCATCAAGGTCAAGCCGAATACCAGATACTATGCGCGACTGAAAAAGGTCGAGGGCAAGGCCCGCATCGAACGCCGGGGCTTCTGGCTCAGGGGCGGTCTGGAAATGACGCCCGGTCAATGGCGTAAAAAACACGGCAAACAGTAGAAATTTCCTTCTGCGCGCTCTTCACAAAAAAAATCAAAGAAAGGGAGAGGCTTCTGTAATCCTCCCCCTTTTTAGTATTATCTCCCCATCTTTGCCCCCAGCCAACTGGTAGGAGTCAGGGATTCGGGGACGCCTTCGCGGGCATCCACGCCTCGTGCTTCGGTCAGCTTCTCTTGGTAGATGGCCCAATAGGCCTGGGCCAGAGAGGTGGAACCGGACAGCGGATAGGCCAGGGAAGCGGCCAGCCGTGCCGAGAGAGCCTCGTCGAGCAGAGCGTCGAATTTCTTGGGGTCATTTTCGCGACGCACATAGGCGATGTATATGGGCGCAGCCTCGTTGCACAGGATGATACCACCCTGAATCTCCCAGTCCATGATCTCCTGACCGTCCTGACCAACGATCTGGACGATACGCAGGAAATCCGTGGGCAGGTTGTACTTGTACTCCCATTTCCAAAGCGGTGCGACCACGCCAGAGGCCAGTTCCGCCTGGGCCATGGCGCAGTTCCACGGATGGGCGCGCAACACGGCATCGCGCACGGCGGGCCAGCGGTGGTTGCACAGTCCGGCGGCCTTGCTCTCGTCACCAAGGGACATTATCACGTCCTCGCCAAGGTCCAGCAGGGCGTTGTTGCAGATTTCAATTACACTTGTAGCCATATCAATACCTCTTCTCAGTTTGATGATGTCTTGTCATATCCCGGTCGCCCAAACCAAAGGTCACGGGCCATATGAACATAGCACGGGTTTTGGGCTTGGACGAAAACGGGCGTCAGAGGGATAAAAAAGACCGAAAAAGGGGCAACTTTTCCTGTTGACAAGTTTTTTTGACAAGTATGTTTTTGCAAGATTGAAAAAAGAATTTATCTTGGTTTGCACTATTTTTTAATCACAAAAAGAGTGCAAAAAGGTAAGGGAGCGTGCTAGATAAGTGCCTGCATGAGGAAAAGGTATGGTAAGTTTGTTCCTGAGATTTTTTTGCATCTACGAGCTTAAAAACAATGGATAATGTATATCTGCTTGACCTGATTAACGGCATTTCCGAGACTCTGGACTATGTCAGCACCACAGTCTCCGGCCATCACCGGCGGGTGGGGGTGGCCTCATCCATCATGGCGGAGGCTCTCAGCCTTGATGCCGACGACACCACTGACCTGCTCATGGCCGGATTGCTTCACGACATCGGGGCCTTCTCTCAGGGGTTGAAATTTGATGGCCTCGATTTTGAGATTGATCTCACTAAACATGCTTATCTCGGCTACCGGCTCCTTCATGGCCACCCGCTTCTGGCGCGAATCGCCGAAATGGTTCGGGTGCACCACACTCCGTGGAAGGAGGTTGTGCAAAATGGAAACGGTATTGACAAATCCACGCTTTTTCTGGGGAATGTCATCAATCTGGTCGACCGGGCGGATGTGCTTGCCAATGTCAACTCCAGGGGTATGAAGAAGGATGCCATACGCAAAGTGATCGGCAGCTACAGCAGCGCCATATATGCGCCGCGAGCAGTGGAAGTCTTCATGGACGTATCTGCCGAGCAAGACTTTTGGGACCGGATAACAGAGAGCAGCGGGCATATCCGGGACGTGGTGACAGCAGGTATCAAAGAACGGTATACCCCGCAGGACCAGCTCCTTGATTTTTCCCGATTTTTCTCTCATCTCATCGACTTCAGAAGCCGACATACAGCCACACACTCCCAGGGTGTTGCGGAAACCGCCGTGCAGTTGGCCAGGCTTGCCGGTATGAGTGAACTGGACCAGAAACGCATGCGCCTTGCCGGAAATCTTCATGATCTCGGCAAACTTGCGGTTCCGGGAAAGCTTCTCGACAAACCGAGTACCCTTGATCCCAAAGAGTACGAGATCGTCCAGAATCATGCTGTGGTTTGTGAAACGGTTTTGCGCTCCATTCCCGGACTGGAGAATATCACGGATTGGGCTTGCCAGCACCATGAACGACTAAATGGCAAGGGATATCCCCACGCCCTTGAAGAAAAAGACCTTTCGCTTGGCAGTCGGATCATGGCCGTGTCGGATGTGTATACCGCTATTTCAGAGGACAGACCTTATCGGGATGGGATGGACCAGGAAAAAGCCCTTTTCATTCTTCAATCCATGGCTGTTGACGGTTTTCTCGATCATGAGATTGTCGCGCTTGTGGTTGACAATTACGAACAGATTGACGCAATTCGCCGTATCGTCCAAAGCCGCGCCAATGCTGAGTTCAAACACTTCTCCACTCAATAATATTCTGGGAAATTCAGAACATCGTCACTTCTTTTCCATTGATACTCAAATAAATGCATCAGGCTGTCTCAGTTGCAGGTCCTCACTTTCTCCGGCGTATATTTCCAGAGAACGCTTGCCGCGAGAGATTGACATGGACAAAACATCACGCCCATTTTTCGTCACCACAAGGCGTTGTTCCTGTTTGTGAATCAGGACAACGATTCGAGAGACAAAATCGTCTCGGCCCCATCCATTCAGCCCACCGGGCCGTAAAACCCGTATCCACCTTCATTTTTCTTCAAGGCGGGCAAGGGATGTATTCCGAACAACAGCACCAATCCTGGCACTGTCGGTACTTGGCGCATTACGAATGTTTGCCACGGATTTCAGCACATACAAATCCTGACAACCGCTCTGGTCGT
>JAFLJW010000108.1 GCA_022712815.1 Pseudodesulfovibrio sp.
CTAGCCGTTCCCGGTGGCCATCGCTTCCACTCCATCTTGGGTGCAGTGAAAAAATGCATCGCGGTCAATCCAAGCGACACGGCCCCCGCATTCGTCGCTCTGGACACCACCATCAAGACCACCAAGCGCGACATCCGCATAGACGAGTTCTTCTCCGCCGAGATGGGCGCACAATCCACCGTGCTCGACCGCGATGAAATCGTCATTGAAATAGTCGTGCCCAGGCCGAAAGCAGGATCGATCAGCGCATTCCGCAAAATTGCCTATCGCAAGTCCATTGACTTCGCTCTGGTAAACTGCGCGGCATCGGTTGCCCTAGTTGACGGCAAGATCGTTTCGGCCCGCATCTGCCTCAATGGCGTTCACAACAATCCCCGACGTTGCGAGACATCAGAGAAAGCACTGATCGGCAAGGAACTAACCAAGGAACTGGCGCAGGAAGCTGGCGAACTGGCCGTGGCCGAAGCCAAGCCTCTGCTCCAAAACGGGTTCAAAGTTCAACTGGCAAAAACCATCGTCAGCGATACCCTCATGGATTGCGTCCGGTAGACCATCACAAGGATGCTCAAAATGAAACAGATACAAACCAACGTATCCGGTATTATTCTCGCTGCTGGACAAGCTTCCCGAATGGGCAGGGACAAATTGTCCCTGCCCTTCAGGGGACTTCCCCTGCTCCAACATATCGTGAACGCGGCGCGTCTCTCCTCGTTGAACGACGTGACCGTGGTCCTACCCAAAAAATCCGGGCTTGAAAAAATTCTGGACCTGACCGGCTGTAGCGTGGTGACCAGCACCAAACGAGAACTCGGTCAGGCCGAATCATTGCAAACCGGCCTGCGAAACGTTCAGAACCACGCCGACGGATGCATGGTCCTACTCGGAGATCAACCACTCATCACTCCCACGACCATCGACATGCTGGTGGGCGCATTCGAGCAACAACCTGAATGCTGGGTGGCCCCGGTCCAGGACGGCATGCGCGGCAACCCCATCACCATTCCTTCAGCATGGTTTCCCAAGGTCTTTGAACTGGAAGGCGACACCGGGGCGCGTCCCCTGCTGGCATCGCCCGGACTCGCATTGCGGCTGGTCCGCATCCATGAAGTCGGCCCGTTCATCGATGTGGACACCAACCTTCAGTACCAACGGCTTCTGGATAAATATGAAGTCAGGACTGCGTGAGAACACCATGAAAACCGCACTCCCCACCATCGTCATACGCGGCGCGGGCGACCTTGCCACCGGAGTCGCCCTCAGGCTCTACCGGGCCGGGTTGCACAACATAGTCATGCTGGAAACCGCCGACCCGCTGGCTGTCCGCCGCACTGTAGCCTTTTCCGAATGTGTAAAACACAACCAGATGACAGTAGAAGAAGTCACCGCAGAATACATCACGTCATCAAGGCATGTCTCAAAGGTCTGGGACGCGGGCAACGTCCCCGTTCTGACAGACGCCAGCGCTGCCACCTTGCCCAGACTCCACCCGGAAGTTGTGGTGGATGCCATCATTGCCAAGCGTAATCTCGGCACCGATATATTAATGGCCCCGCTGGTCATCGGGCTTGGACCGGGCTTCACGGCAGGCAAAGACGTACATAAAATCATTGAAACCAAACGCGGCCATCATCTCGGGCGGGTCATTGATAACGGATCGGCTGCGCCCAACACAGGTATTCCCGGCAACATTGGCGGACACACCATCAAACGAGTCTACTGGGCGAAAAATAACGGCATATTCACCACCCCGCACGAAATAGGTGACACCGTCGAACAAGGGGCAACCCTCGGTCTGGTGGACAACACCCCGATCGTTGCGGCCATATCCGGCATCATTCGCGGTCTGCTCAGAAACGAAACTCCGGTCCGCATCAAGACCAAGCTGGGAGACATAGACCCCAGAGGCACGCTCTCATATTGCGGCGAAGCTTCAGACAAGGCACTATCCATCGGCGGTGGTGTACTGGAAGCCATTTGCAACCATATTTTCACGACGAGGCAGTCGTGATCAGGAACGCGAACCTATGGGATAATGCCGCCCTAACCTCACCGGACCACCGACTCATCACCATCATTGGAGCGGGAGGGAAAACTTCCCTTGTCGGGTGGCTTGCACAACAAAAGCAGCTCACGCAACAACAAGTCATCATCACCACGACAACCAAAATTTTCCCGCTCCAAAACGTGTACACAGTACTTCAGGAAGAAGACCCGGATTTCCTGAATCGAGTCTGTCACGCTTTGAACAATCATTCGTGCATTGTGGTCGCACACCGGTTCGATGCCAAGACCGGCAAGCTGATCGGCCTGAGCACCAATGCCATCACACTGCTCCATGAATCCGGCATGGCAGACACCATCTTCGTGGAAGCTGACGGCGCAGCGCACAAACCCCTCAAGGCACCGGCCATTCACGAACCGGTCATCCCGCTGGCATCCGACATCTGCATCGGCGTCATGGGACTTGATGCCGTGTATCGCCCACTGACCGAGGCCAATGTCCACCGACATGAGATCTTCTCGAAAATAGCAGGCCTCGCCCCAGGCGAACTCATCACGCCTGCCCATATGGTGCGTGTTGCAACCGCCCCCAACGGGCTGTTCAAAGGAAGTCCTCCAGACAGCGAGCTGGCCGTGCTGTTGAACAAAAGCGACATCCCGGGCGGCAGTGATTTGATCGATGAATTCAAGTCCATTCTGAGCCATGAAAAACAATCACAACATTTCAAATGGTTTGCAGGTTCCGTCCGGCAACAACGCATTAAGCGGATCAACCATCGTCCCTGCAAGACGCAAGATTATATTGATTTTCGGCTTGAGTTTTCCCATCAGTTCTGAAAAGGAGGAGATGACCATGTCCAAACAGCAAAAGGCCCCACTGACACCGCTCACCACCTGTCCGCAAGGCAAAAACGGCGTGTGTACGACCTGTTTCTTCGGTGCCCTGTCCATCATCCTGGCCGCGTGCGTTCCGCTCCTCATGGCCCCGGAAGCTAGCGAACGGACCATCAACGCACTCTTCGAGTTCGTGACCGTCAAAATGGGCTGGCTCTATATGCTGACTGGCATGGGTTCCTTCATCCTGCTCATGTGGTTCGCCTTTGGCCCCCTCAGCCACAAACGTCTCGGCAACACGTTGGAATATTCCACTTTTTCATGGATAGGAATGCTATTCTGTGCGGGTGTGGGCGCTGGCATCATGTTCGGCGGCTCCATCGACTGGGCCTATTATGCGGCCTACCCCATGCATGGTGAACCCGCAGGCTCCCTGAAGGCCGCCCAGTGGAGCACCGCCTACGGCATGTTCCACTGGGGTCCCATCTGCTGGGCCATCTACGCCACTCTGGCTGTACCAATCGGCTACAGCTACTATGTCAAACGTACCCCCATCCTGAATATTTCCCAGGCCTGCACGGGCCTCATCGGCGATCATGCCAACCGCTGGCCCGGCAAGGTCATCGACATCCTGTTCATGACCGGACTAGTGGCTGGCTCAGCCACCGCCCTTGGCCTTGGCATTCCCATTGTTGCCGCGGCCATTTCATCCGTAACCGGACTTGAGCACTCCTTCTGGCTGGAATTCGGAACCCTGGTATTCGTCACTGTCATTTTCTGCATCTCCTCCAGCCTTGGACTGAAGAAAGGCCTGAGCAAACTCTCGGACTTCAACGTCCTCATTGCCATGGCCCTGCTCCTGTTCGTATTCATCGTCGGCCCCACAGTGTTCCTCACTGACATGGCGATCACCTCGCTCGGCCTCATGGTCTCCGAACTGGTCACCATGGCGACC
>JAFLJW010000466.1 GCA_022712815.1 Pseudodesulfovibrio sp.
CCCAACTTGTTCGAGTGTTACTAAGCGAAATATGTAGTGTGGAACAAAATGTAAAGACTATTGGAGACCCTTTTGTTGGCTCAGGAACCGTATTGACGGAAACTTTGCTGCAAGGGAAAAACTTCTGGGGAGTCGACATAAACCCTCTAGCAATTCTCCTCTGCATAGTTAAACAAGGGCCTTTCCATATAAATGAATTGAGATGCAAAATTGATAGCCTAATCACAAATCTCACAAATTCAGATACCACGACAGACGAAGTCTCTTTCAACAATATAGATAAATGGTTCCGTAACGACGTCAAGATGTCGCTTGCCAAGATAAAACAATGCATTAGAAGTGAAGAATCACTCTGGGCACGCCGCTTCTTTTGGATCGCTTTAGCAGAGACAGTAAGACTCACTAGCAATTCAAGAACCTCGACGTTTAAACTTCATATAAGAACAGAAGAAGATATAGACTCTAGAGGAAATGGCGTAGAGAACACATTCATCCAAACGACAGAACGAAATTTTAGATTATACGGCGATCAATTTAAAAAATTAAATAGCTTAAATCTGTTGAACGACGATGGATATATAAAAAGAGTTGAGACGAGTCTTGACGACATCAGAACTACCAACACCGAAAACAAGTGTGATCTAATCATTACTTCCCCGCCATATGGCGATAACGCCACTACTGTACCATACGGGCAATACTCATATCTCCCACTACAGTGGATTGACCTCGAAGACATACACGATGGGATGATTTACGACCCCATTGCAAACACCCGCTCTATTGATTTCAGAAGCCTAGGTGGAAGCTTAAAAATTACCGACTCTGAGGTTGATACACTTTGTGAGCTATCAAACGCATTCGCCAGTTACGCTGAGAAGCTTAAATCAGAACCCAAAGACAGACTCCAGCGGGTTACATCTTTTGTTAGAGATTTAAATAACAGCTTAACTGGTATCTTAAACTCCTTATCTGCTGAAGGGGTGATGGTTTGGATTCTTGGAAACCGTACCGTGGGCGGACATGAGGTTCCTTTCGACCAAATATTGATCGAATTGTTTGAAGCGCGCGGATCAAAGCATATTTGTACCCTTACTCGATCTATACCGACGAAAAGAATGGCGTTGAAAAACAATAGTTCGAACACCATGTCGAGAGAACGCATCGTTGTAATGCGCAAAACTGAAGCGAGATAACTCTATGGACAACAAAGAGCTTAACGTTGGGATAGCTGATGGCCTGTTTGAAGAAGTGCTTGCAACCGCTTATTCACCAACAGTTACGCTTTCTGAGTTGATCAAGAACTCCTCTGATGCCTGTTATATAAAGAAAGACAGCATTGTCATTGATATTAATACAGCAAATAATATAGTAATAATCAAAGACAATGGCATGGGATTAAGTGCTGCGGACATCCATGGACTGACATCGGTCGGAAAATCAAAAAAGATGACACAAGGTAACTTGTTGTCAAAAATTGGGGAGCCATACGCTGGAAGTAAAGGCCTTGGACTCCTTACAGCCTTTAATCTATGCGAATGCTTAGAAGTACTCACTCACTCTATTGAAGATGGCAAAACATATTATTTGAGTTGGAAAAAAGGAACGAGAAAGATTGTTTATCGCGAACATGACCAGACATGTTCTGGAACTGTTTTGACGATGAATGGTGTAAGTGACGATGACATCAAAATGCTAATTCGTGACGACGAAATTAATAAGCTATTTCTATCTTCGATAACATACTACACGAACAGCGACACTCTCCCTTCAATTAAACTGTATATTAATGGAATCCTGACAGACAAAAAACATAACATAACGCTCGAAGAGGTGTATCAAAAACACAATGCACCTCGAACAAAATCGAAACATGAATCTTTTTTTGTTTCAAAAGGTACATTTAAATACAGTAACAACACACTGACATTATCACATGAAGACAATTTATTTAACGTTTGTTGTTTCGAAAATGAAGAAATCGATTTGACAAGTTTAGATTCAGTAAGAGCTTTTCTATCGCGAAACAATATTATTTTTAAAACCTTTAAAGCTAGACTGGGAAATTTTGATGTTGAAACAGAATTAGATAATTTTGAAGGTGTTTATTACGTTTGGCGGGGAAGAAAAAAAGGTGATTTTTCATATCCATTTGGTGTACGAGTCTACGTCAACAACTATGGACTGTATAACTACCTTGGACAAACGAATGATTGGACGCAACACTCTGAAATATCACAGAACATAAGCTTCACAAACTACAAGTTTAAAAACACATACGGGTATGTCCTCTTCCGCAATTATGACGAGGAGCACTCAGGGTTAAAGGTATCTAAGGAACGAAATGATTTTACAGGCAACTTAGCACGCAAAAAATTTTACCATATAATGCGCAGTTTTGTCTCTGGCATCTTTAGTTCCATTGATATTACACTAAGGGAAAACAAAGGAGACGGAAGTGCTTTTGTGCAAATACAGCAAAATCGCAGGACAAATGTAAACAAGCCTATTGACATACGCGACCTAATTAGAAGCGACTTACCAATTCAACAACTAGTGTTCTCTCACGGTGACGCCATTGAGATCGACCGTGACAAAGGTCTAATTTATGTCAATACACATGGCGAGCATAAAATTACAATCTCAAATGGTAAAAAAGAGCTAGATATTCTTATCAAAGGCGAAGACCCAACTCCTAATTTCGAGCTACCGACTAAACCTACAAAAATCAAAGAAGGCAACACAAAGAACTTACTTGATCTTGTTAAGCCTAAGTCATTAATAAATGTCGAGTTAAGCAATATTTCCACAGAAAGTGACAATGCTTCAATCGACAAAAACGTTTTGAAAGCAACTAATAAACCTGGTTTTTATCAAATCGACTATGTTTATCGAGCAGAGGGACACCCTGAAATCTGCAGGGTCCTCGATCTGATCATTACTCCGTTGTTCAAAAAACAAGCAATAAAACTGCGGAATCTATTTCCTGACTATGAATTGCTTGATAACTACCATAAATTGAATGATGTGGTTGATGAGATATCGACTGGATACGTAAACTCTCCTGTAGTTTGTGGAATTGCTTTAAGGTCTTTGGTCGAAATTTCAATGCGCCATTTTATCGAAGATGTTCTGGAAGAAGAACCAGAGAAAGAACTTAACACTGTAGCTAAAATGCATCATATTCTTAACTTACTCAGCAAAGATGATCCGCGATTAGAAGAGGATATAATTAAAGAATTCAAGAGTAAGCTATGTAAAAATAGAAAGCTGATAACCAAATACTACGAAGAGCTTGGCCTGAACAACTATGTGCATGATGTTGAATCAATAATCACATCAAATGAGATTTATGCTTTTTCTAGACGGCTCAAGAACTTTTTAGGATTTCTCTTCAAATCATTAATTGCCAAGAACAATTGCACATCGTAGGCGATAAATGCGCACTAGATTTTCTATTAACAAGTGTCATGGCCGAGAGAAAAAACTCTCGATCAAAAAGATTCAGAACCAAGGGCAAAGCCCCTTAGCAATACCTGAGGGGCTTATTTTGTTAGAGGCAAAAAGAGGTTCTTCGACGTTTCATGTGGAATTCATGAAGAGACCATGAATTGAATGGGAGCGGCGATCAGGTAGACCATAATGATGAAGTTGGTCACATTTCGGTAGCCGCGCGCTCTGGCCCGTGCAGCCTGGAAGAGGCCGTTG
>JAFLJW010000448.1 GCA_022712815.1 Pseudodesulfovibrio sp.
AGGAACCGCAATTCAGGACGGGCAAGGAATCCAGGTGGTTCGTTAGGACGCTCCTCTGGGTGGTACTCGTTGGCGGCATGTTCATGGTCGGACAAGGACTGCGCTATCATTTCAATCTCGCGCAGATCGAAGAGATCAACAACGAGACGGAGAAGCTATATATTTCTGTGCTTGGGCCGGACATCGGGCATTCGCCATTTGGCAGGTTGCAGTTCGAGCATGGCAAGCTGCTGGCCACCCGGCGTATAGGGCTTGACCCCCTGAGCGTACTTGCCTCCCTGAGCCGCCCGGCCATGGAGAGCCTGCGCCTTGAGGGGTTGACCCTGACCGGCAAGACCGGACGGGTGCGTGGTTTCTTCGGCCCAAATGTGGACCGCTTCAAAGAGTACCTCGATGGTTTGTCCGATGACGACAAGTATTTGTTTTCGCTGGAAAAACGGGAAGAGGTCTTTGGCGGCATCGTTTTCAGCCTGATCGTGGGGCCGAAATAGAATGGCAAAAAAAATACAATATTTCTGGAGCACGTGGCCTGCCGCTTCACAACAGCGCCTTTTCAAGCTCGTGCTGGTGGGCCTTTCCGTCTTGTTCTTTTTCGTATTCGTCGGAACCTACCTCTTTACCGGCACCCTGAAGCAGCAAATCGGTGCCAGCAAGGAGCAGTACGTGCGCGTGATTCCCATTGTTCAGGATATCAAGGCGTTACGCGCCCAGCAGGGCGATCTGGCCCACCTGCCGGTGGATGAGGCAATATGGATAATTATTGACGATCTGCTCATTGAGGAAAATCTGGTTTCGATTCGGACCACCCGTTTCAATGAAGATGAAACCGGTATTCAGGTCACGCTCAACAAGCTTTCCCTGACCAAGCTGACCGGTCTGCTGCACGACCTTCGGGATCGGGCCAGTCTCCAGACACCCGATTGCGCCCTGACCAGAAACCCCGATGATCCGCGTCTGGCTGACGTGCATCTCGTCCTGGCCCGGTAATCGGAGCAGAGCATGGCGAATCCCTACCACAAACCATCCTCGCTGCCCGGGCGTATTCTGGCCCGGCTATTCCTGATAGCCACCGGCTTCATAATCGGCATTGCCCTGTTCACACCCTGGGACAAGATATGGGCATCCGCTCTCTCCTCCATTGATGAGAAGCTGCCGACCATCGGCCTGACCTGGGACAGCATTGATCATGACGGCCCTTTCGGCTTCCGGGTTAAGCATTTCAGGATAACCGTGGCCGAAACGCCCGGTGATCTTCATTTCGAGAATGCCTATGTTACCATGGGCTTTTCGCCACTGGCCAGTGTCCGGCTCGATACCGGCGGCTCCCGCTGCCAGCTTGAGCTGTATTCAAGCGGCTCCTTCGAGTTCGAGGGGGATCTCAATCTCACTTATCTGCTCGGATATGCTGATTTCAAGGGCATCCTGCATGCTTCAGGCAATCTCTTCATGCCAGCCGGGTCCATCCTGCCAAAAAACGGATGGGTTGATGTCCGCTCCCAGCAACTCATTCTGCCCGGCGACAAAAGTATCGAAGACCTCGCTTTTACCGCCGAAATCAGAGGAGAGCATATGGATATCCGCGACTTTTCCATGCGCCTGCCGCTGACCTACAAATCCGCAGGCACCGCCATCCTCGACCCGGCCAATCTCTACCGTACCACCTTCAAGCTCGAAGGTGACATGACCGTAGGCAAACAGTCATTCCCCTATGCCGTGGACGGAACATTGGCTGACGCTATCTGGTAAGGACTTTGGCAGCTCTTCAATTCTACAGAATTGACGACCAAAACAACCCTATTCAAAAAGTGTTATTGGAAAACGAAATTATTCTAGGGTGATATCGTCTCCAAAAACAAAATTTGCAAGCCACAGTACCCTCCACACAAAAACATCATAGGCACCACACAAAACGGGCCTGTCGAGAAATCCCGACAGGCCCGTTCGTTCATATTTGTCTCGGTCTAGAAACTCGGGATATCATCCACCTTTTCGGTCAGGAAGAACTTGCCATCCTCAATCCAGCTCTTGAGCTTGTTGGCGACTTCCAGGGACATGGAATAGCTGGTGATGGGGACGGTGGAGGTCTTCTTGCCGTTGACCTCGATCTCACCGCTCTTGAGTTCCTCGAAGGTAACCCGGGTCAGCTCGCGGGGGATGCCGTTGGGATAGTCATAACCATAGTCCTTGACCGGCATGGTGATATCCGCATCGGACACGCCGGTGAACCAGGCCATCTCCTCGTTGAGCATGGGAATGGGGATACCTACGCCCATGGCCAGGGAAGGACCGTAACCAATCAACGACTGGGCGCGAACATAACGGGCATCCATCTGCTTGAAATCGCCCTTGAGCATCAGGGTTCCGGCGGGATTCTCGGGCAGGCCGCGCTCGTTGCGCTGTGGTTTTTGCACGTGCTGGGTGCCTTCGCCAAGGACATAACCCGTGCCGCCGCCAAGGAAAATGCGTGTGCCCAGGCCGATGGTCTTGTAATACGGGTCATTGAACAGCGGCGATATCTGCCCGGCTGTGGCGAAGTTGGCGTTGGAGCAATTCGATTTCAGCGGTCCCATGTATGTATAAATGGTCCGGCTGGTCAGGTTCACGGCGCAATTATAATTCTGGTAACAGTTACGCGGATTGACCATGACGGCACTGGGCAGGTCGGCCAGCGTAACATCCTTGTCAAGTTCGGTGCGGGGGTAGCAATCGGTTCCATACCCCTCGGCCCTGAGATGAACAGCCTTGCCACGAAGCAAATCTTCCATGACATGCCCTCCGCCATACGCGAAGCGACCAGGGTGAACCTTGTTCAAGGGATCATCCTCGGAAGGCTCTGTACACCCAAGATATGCGTCTACAGCGGCAATTCCAGAATAACAGAGAACATTGTTGAGCCAGAGCTTCGAAACTTTCATGACTGGCGGCTGTTGGCCTATATTAAAAAACAGGCCGGAAGAACACATGGGGGAAAAAGTGCCGGTGGTGACAACATCCACTTTTTGAGCTGCGCCGACCTTCCCTTCCTTCCTGACGATCCCGATCATTTCCTCGGCATTAACCACAACGGCCTTGCCTTTGCGGATACGATCATTGATCTCTTTAATCGTCTTGTTCACCTGATGCTGGGCCATGCTCACTCCATTGGGTTATGTCTCCGGCAATCCTGCCGGGGCCTCTTTGAGGGCTTAAGAATTCCTTGAAAAGGTTCTTAAATATATCCTGATCTTTTTCTACCCGGACAGACAGACTTTGCCTGCTTCAACACCTTGAAAAGGGGTAAAAAAATTAACGTTTTCAACAGGACTCGCATCATGTCTTAAAAATTGTCTGAAATCAACGGATTTGTCCGGAAAACCGACCGGTAATGGTTGGCTTTAGATCTATTTTAAGGTATGAATTCGATGGAGTTTCGGTAATTTCTTTAGACCTATTTTTTGCGTTTTTTTTAATAATTATTTTAAATAGTTATAAAGCACCTCTGAATAAACAAAAGGCATAGTGAAACAGTCTCTTCGTCAACACCTCCTTCAGACCTGTATGGAAGAAGAACTCAAACGTTGGTTCGACCCATTGCATTTCGACTATTCTGAAGAAAACAAACGGATCACCGTTGGTTTTCCTCACGCTTTTTTTGCGAGGTGGTTTGAGAACGAAATCCAGGACAAATTCGAGGCACAGCTAAATTTATTCCTTGGGAACGGCTATCTGGTCGGCTATCGTGACAATGGTTCCGTCGACCGACCGACCGGGGTTCAGGCCTCTGAAGTGGTCAAGAGAATCGATTTTCCATTCGGTCAGGAGTTCACTTTTGATACATTTCTGATCAACAAGAAGAACTACTTCCCCATAGCCTCGGCCAAAGAGGTTGCCAAGCAGTCAGGTTCCCTTTTCAACCCGTTCATCATTTGCGGTCCAGGCGGTTCCGGCAAAACCCATTTGCTAAAATCCGTGGGCAATGAAATCAGCAAAAAAAATGACTATTCGACAATATTTCTAGGCTCGATGGATGAGCTTAATTCGCTCTACACCATCCGTTTCAGAGGCGACCAGTTCAGGGCGCGAAATCACTTGTTCGAGTACGATTTCCTATTCATTGATGATTTTCACAAAATCAGGGAATATCCTCATTTTCAGCAGGAAGTGGTTAACCTGTTCAACCACTTCTACGACAACAAGAAACAGATGGTACTCGTCTGCCGCGACAAGATCACCAGCTACGACTTTTTGGACGACAGCCTGCAATCACGCCTTGGCTGGGGGCTTATCGTCACCCTGAAGGAACCTGACCTCGAAATCAGGGTAGGGTACATTCAGCGTCAGGTTCGTTTGAAACGTCTGACCCTGACCAAGGAGCAGATCCTGACTCTGGCCCAGCGATTCATGGACTTCCGCTATCTTCAGGGTATCCTGCTCAAGCTGTTTGCCTTCAAGGAGCTGGTAAAGAAAGAACTGACGCAAAAGGATTTTGAACATATCCTTTCCAACACCGAGGAAAAAACAACGGATGACCTGACTGCCAAGAAAATTCTGAGCGTGGTCAGCGAGCATTTCAATGTTCACGTCAAGGATTTGATAGGCACAAAACGGCATCAGCATATTGCCCAGGCCAGGCAAGTTGCCATGTATCTGTGCCGGGAAATGCTCAATGTTTCCTACCCGGCACTAGGTCGTACTTTTGGCGGTAAAGACCACTCAACGGTCCTTTATTCCGTTAAAAAAATAGAACAATTACAAGAAGATGACTTTGAATTGAAACAACTGTTGAAAAGTTTGAAGAACAAGTGTCGTATTTCGTGATCAAAAGTTAAAAAAGAGATTTTAGGCACAATTGGTTCATAACTCCAAACATGGAGTGTTTAAATAAATTTGTTTTATTCCTGATGTTTAATGCAGAAAGGAACAAAGGAACCGAGCCAATAAATCTCAATTAAGGAGATATTATTTATGTTTCTAAAAGTGAACAGAGATGAAATCATCGAAGGCCTCCAGAAATCGGCCAACATTATTCCGGCCAAAACAGGTGCGGCATTTCTCAGGACCATCTGGCTAAAATGCGAGAATGGAAACCTCAATGTGATGAGCACGGATTCCAACCTGGAATTCATAGGTTCCTATTCTGTCTCCATCGAAGGCGAAGGCCTGGCCGGAGTTCAGGGTCGTGCTTTCTATGATCTGGTCAAGCAGTTGCGATCCGATCAGGGTGAATTGACCATCCGTACCGATGACGAAAATCAGAACGTGTTGGTGGAGCAGAAAGCCAGGAAATACAAATTCCCAGTGAATGACCCTGAGTGGTTTCAGAAATTTTCCTCTTTCCCGGAAAATCATACTGTCTTCTGGTCTGGTGATTTTCTTCATGAGATTATCGACAGGATTTCATTTTGTATTTCCGACGAAGATTCCATGGAAGCGATCGCCTGTATTTTCTTTGCTCCACGTGAAGTGATGGGTGTAAAGAAGGTCGAGGTCTGCGGACTCAATGGTCACCAGTTTGCCATGTTTAATTTTGTCAATGACGATATCTACAACATGCTCCCTGAAGAAGGCATCCTGATCCAGAAAAAATATCTGGCCGAACTCAAAAAGTGGCTGACCTCTGACGAGATCGAACTAGCCATCAGCGAAAAGCGTCTCTTTTTCCGGACAGGCGATAAACGCGAGACCTTTACCTTGCCGTTGTCATACTACCAGTACCCGAATTACAATAATTTCCTGTCCAAGCTCGGCGACGACGATGTTTCCACCCTGGAAGTGAACAGGTTAGACCTTGTTGATTCGCTTTCTCGTGTGGCTTTGTTCAACACGGACTCCAACCGTTGCGCATACTTCTCCTTTGCCGAGAATGAAGTAACTATCTCGGCCCAAGGGCAGGAGACCGGAACGGCCAGAGAATCCATTGAAGCTAGCTTTAACGGCGATATGGAGCGTATTGCGTTCCCCACAAGGAACCTGATTGACATATTGAACCACCTCAATTCCAACACCGTGAAATTTACCCTCACCGGTACCGAGGCACCGTGCGGCCTGACTGGTGTCGATGATCGTGATTATCAGGTGATCGTCATGCCGATGATGATTCAGGAAGAGACTTACTACACCGAGGAAAATGCCTAGATGAGCGAACAACAATACAATGCCGAGTCAATTACCGTACTCGAAGGGCTTGAGGCTGTCCGCAAACGGCCTGCCATGTATATCGGTTCCACTGATATCCGCGGTCTGCACCATCTGGTCTACGAAGTCGTTGATAACTCGATTGATGAGGCCATGGCCGGTTTTTGCGACAAGATCAAAATCACCCTGCACATGGATAATTCCTGCACCGTGACTGATGATGGTCGTGGAATTCCTGTGGAAATTCACCCCAAGGAAGGAGTTCCGGCGGTTCAGGTTGCCATGACCACCCTCCACGCCGGTGGCAAGTTCGACAACGATTCATACAAGGTCTCCGGCGGCCTGCACGGTGTTGGCGTGTCATGCGTCAATGCTCTGTCCGAGTTCATGGAAACCACGGTCAGGCGCAATGGAAAAGTTTACCGCATCAAATTCGAGCGCGGGGCGGTAACTCAGGAATTGGAAGAAGTCGGTATTTCCAGTTCAAACGGAACCACCCAGCGTTTTCGGCCTGATGAGGAAATTTTCGAGGTCAACCAGTTTGATTACGACATGCTCAAGAAACGTTTCAAGGAGCTGGCCTACCTCAATTCCGGTCTGGAAATAGAATTCAAGGACGAGCGAACAGACATCACTGAAAAGTTCAAGTTTGACGGTGGTATTGTTCAATATGTCAAGGATTTAAACGCCAACCAGACCACCATCGGCGAAATAGTATATGGCGAAGGTCAGTCCGAGAACATATTTGTCGAGTTCGCCCTTCAATACACCTCGGCATACAAAGAGAATACTTACACTTTTGCCAATAATATCCGCACCATCGAAGGTGGGACACATCTGGCAGGTTACAAGACCGCGCTGACCCGCGCCATCAACAACTACATCCAAAATGCTGACCTGCCCAAAAAACTGGTCAAACGTCTGACTGGTGATGATGTTCGTGAGGGCCTTATTTCGGTCATATCGGTTAAATTGCCTGATCCGCAGTTCGAGGGCCAGACCAAGACCAAGCTCGGTAACTCCGAAGCATCCGGTTTGGTGTCCGGTGTCATCTATGAAAAGCTCAATGCCTTTTTTGAGGAAAATCCCAAGGAAGCACGTTTCATCATCGAAAAGGTCGTTGATGCATCCCGCGCTCGTGAGGCGGCCCGCAAGGCCCGCGATCTGGTTAGGCGCAAGGGTGCTCTTTCCGATAACTCATTGCCCGGCAAGCTGGCTGATTGCCAGTCCAAGAACCCGGAGGACTCTGAAATATTCATTGTTGAGGGAGATTCCGCAGGAGGCTCAGCCAAACAGGGTCGGGACCCGAAACATCAGGCCATTTTGCCGCTGCGAGGCAAGATTCTCAATGTCGAGAAGACCCGCATGGACAGGATGCTTGGCAACAAGGAAATTCGGGCGATGATAACCGCGCTCGGTATCGGCATCGGGCTGGACGAAGATGAAAAAGATTTTGACAAGCTGCGCTACCACAAGGTCGTCATCATGACTGATGCTGACGTTGACGGCTCCCATATCCGTACCCTGCTTCTGACTTTCTTTTTCAGGCAGTACGAGGAGCTGATCAATCGCGGCAACCTGTATATTGCCCAGCCCCCTCTTTATCGCGCCCACAAAGGTAAGTTTGAAAAATTCATCAAGGATGATATCGAACTAGATAATTTCCTCATGGAAAAAGTGGGCAAGGATATTGCCATTAAAAC
>JAFLJW010000295.1 GCA_022712815.1 Pseudodesulfovibrio sp.
GAGCAGGGCGCGGGTCTCGCCGCGAGACAGGTTTTGCATCTCGTCCACAATGACCACTGCGTTTTCGATGTTCATGCCCCGGATGAACGCCACTGGCTGAACCTCGAATCTTTTCGGGTTGAGCTTGAGCGAGTTGGTGTCTGGTTCAAGGAAGATACGGTTGGCCGGACGGATTTCGTGCAGCTTGAGGAGCAAATCCTGAACGTATTTGATGTACGGCAACATTTTTTCTTCGATGTCACCGGGCAGGTAGCCCATTTTAGCTCCGATCTCCACCACCGGTTTGACCAGATATATCTTGCGATAGGGGTTGTCCTTTCTCTCCAGCACCAGATAGAGGGCTGCGGCCAGAGAAAGGAAGGTCTTTCCATAACCCGCCTCGGACTGGATGGAGACGATGTCTATTTCCTCATGGAGCATGAGTTCAAGGGCGAGGTTCTGGTAGATGGAGCGTGGTTTGACTCCCCATATTTCATGGGAGTAGCCGATTTCTTTCGGTCCTTCCGGTCCATGGAAAACCGGGGTTCCGCTTTCCCATCTGAAACAATTGTTGACCAGTTTTTCGTCTCTTTCCACAAAGCCGGTATACCGTTGGGACTCGGACCTGAACGGGTCGGAGTCGTGATACTCCTCGCTGGGAATTCCGTAACAATTGGCCTTGATCTGGAGGATTCGGTCATTGGTGATGAGCGTGGCCTCTACCGGGGCCATGTGCAGGATTTCCTTGAGAATACGGTCGTCCATCACATCGTCGGTGAGGGTGAGCGCGAAGTCGGGCGGGAAGATGTTGAGTTCTTCGTCTTCAAGGATAGCCCGCACGGCCTGTGCCACGATATGGCCGATGCGCGGGTCTTTCTTCAGTCCGTCCAGTTCCGTGAGGACGGTGTATGGAATGTATATCTGGTTTTCTTGCCCATTTCTCAGGGCTTTGATTGATTTGGGATTTTCAATAAGGACGTTGGTGTCGAGGACAAAGTGCTTCTGGGCCATAATCCCCCGTCCGTGAGTTTTGAGTTGATTCCATTGGTTTCACACGCTTACATATCCGTGTCCGGGAATCACCGAATCAATTTCATTCGCACCTCCGTCAGGGTTTTTCAGCCTTGCAGCGATCATGACGAGTTCTCAAGATAATGTCTAGAAACAAGTTGCCTGAAATGGAAGATATGGTGGTGACGATGAGGTGAGTATTCTGTGACATACGGACAATATCAATTTCAGTTTTAAGATAGACGTTTTTTTTGCTATGATACGCATTGAAAAGAAAATTCTAACCCGCTAGACGCACGATTCTCTTCGGGGTAAGACGCTGTGTAAGGAAGAAAAATTGTTCGTTAGTTATGTCAAAGAGAGGTTATTTTGTCCGCCAGTTCCAGCACTGTCTTTGTTCTTACCGACACTCCCGGAATATATGGTAATGATCTCGATCATGCGAGCAGTTTCCCTGTTTTTATCAAGGACATCAAGTCTCTTCTTGAAAAACTCAAGGATGTTGCGATGGCCGGGCTTGTCCTTGAACTGCCCAAGGTCATGAAGGCCTCACGCGATGATCGTGACCGCCTCTTCACTTATGCCAAGACATTTCCGGTCCTGCGGACCAAGCCCAACCCCCGGCACGGGTTTGTCGCCTACCTCGACGCCAGGGAATGTTTTTTCATGAATCTGGATGCGGCCATCGGTAAACGCTGCCGAAGTCATAACCGTGTTTTGGTCAGGCTTGAGTGTTTGTTTTCAGCCGAAAAGGACCCTGTCATGTCCAGAGGTGTGGGTGGCACCATCCTCGATATCTCTCCGGGCGGCTGTTTCATCAACACGAGTAGTGTCATGAAGGATGAGAGCTTCATTCATCTTCACATTCCCGAGCTCGAAAATTCCCGGCCTATTTTTTCTAGTGTCAGGTGGGCCAAGACAGATGCAGACGATGGTACACTCCCTGGTATGGGGATTATGTTCATTGATCTTTCCGACGATCAGCTTGAGAATATCATTTCCCTTCAATTGACGGCGCAAGCTCGCTAGCGCAATCTGTGTAAGCAAGAAAAAAGTGTTGCGAATCCGTGCAACAATCCATCCTGCAAATATATTCTTAAAACCAACATCGACAGGGACGAACCAGATGACGCTACCGGCCCATCAGGTTCGGCAACAGGCCGGATGAGTCCCTGGCCTTTAGGACCCTGTTAAAATCTGTTTCCTGCCCTTGAGCCATGGCGATCTCGCGGGCAAGGTGCAACTCCTCAAGGCCTGATTCAAGCCGGTAGGATTTGAGATTTGCCAAAGCGATTTCAAAAGCGAGCCGCCAATCCTTGCGTTCATGAAGGGTCAGGATGGAGAGAAAGCCCACACGAGCCTGTTCCAACCCGGCTACTGGTCGCAGGATCGTGTCGAGAAGGCGCAAGGTGGGCAGGTCTTCCGGTTCATCTGTCAGGATGGCCAGAAGGCATTCGGTGGCTGCGGCAGGTGAGTGCCGTGCTGGATCAAAGGGAAAACCGGCCCTGACGAGGTCCCCCCTGCGCTTGAGGTCCTTGGCCCAGAGGGTGAGAAGTTCTTTCGTGTCTTTTGGCGGATTTGTGTCTGCCGCGTTGGTTGCCTTCAGATGACGATACCAGAACGCCTTGGCCCCGTCCCAATGGTTTACCTTCAGTGCTGCCATGGACCCGGCAAGATTCAGATCTGATGAATCCGTATAGAGGGCATTGCCAAGGATGGTCTTTATATTGTCTGCCAGTATTTGTGGAGACCTTGTCATAGCCTGAATGCGTAAAGTCGCGGCAGCGATGTCTGCATCATGAGGGGCCTTGTTCAGCCTTTGGAGCAGGTCTGACGGGGATGTCTTCAATACCCCCGCCTCCCACATGGCGCAGGCTGTCAGCGTTGTCCATTTGGCCGCATCTGCTCCGGTTACGCGGTTCCTGGTCGCGTCTCTGGCATATTCGACAATGCGTTGCGCCCTGTGAATCGGCAGGTGTTCCTTTTGTATCCGCTCATATGCTGCCTGGCCCATGATTTGTGTCAGTCGGTCGTTTTTCAGGTAGAGTGAGAGTTTTTCATCGAGGTCGGCAATGTGCGCATAGGTATCGAATTCCCGGCCCGGTTCAAAAAGTTCCTCCTGTTCCCGACCAAGGTCCTGACTGAGGACCAGACACCCGCATGATGCGGCTTCAAACAAACGAAAGTTGACTTCGCCGGAGATCGATTCATTGGGGATGATCTTCGAATTTCCATACAGCTGCATCATTGCCCCGAAGCCGAGGTTCTGTTCAATGCGCGGATTGAACGCGGCTGTTTTTTTCTCAAGAAAATCGACCATCCACTTCCGGGCCGGACGCTGATCGGTGACGCGACCGACAAAGGTCAGCCTGTGTTCCCGTTTGTTCCAGTCGGTCCTTGGGGCGTTTTGGCCGTACCACGGGAGCCAGCGGACATCCGAGGCACCCCGTTGTCTGATCTTTGGTATCCATCCTTTTTGCGTGCTGCATGTCAGGTCGAACAGTCGGGCATAGGCACTGTGCCAGTGTGCATTGAGGTGTGGGTCGATGGCCCAGAACAGCAGCGGGCAATCCAGTGTCTCAAGGCCGGTGACAAAACTGCGGGCAGAGAGATGCTCGTTTTGGAAGACGAGGTCCGGGACAAAATCGTGTTTATCAAGGGCGGCTGGAAGGTCGAAAAAAGGTTTTGGCGAGGCCTTGAGATGCAGAGTGTTGTATCCGGCTTCCTGAAATGCGGTGAGCAGGAGGGGCTGGGTGTCGATGAGACAGATGTTATGGATGTCGGATGCCATGGCCGTTCCCTACACTGTTTTTCAGTTGTTTGTCATGGTTGTTGAAGGCTCTCGTATTTGATGTTTTTCTGGATCAAACAGACATGATCAATGGTTACGGGCACTTGGGCTGTAAATATAATCACTTGAATTATAAGGGGAAAATATTTGCGGGAAATGTCGAGGCCACCCCTAAGCATTCCTGTATATTTGACCGATAAGAGGTTCAACCGCGAATGGATGTATCGAGTACGATTCAGACTTCGCACCGCATCCAAGGTTGCGAGAGGTGCTGTCCGCAAGGACGCGGACGGAGGCTGTCGCAACGGGATGAGGGGAGATTCGGGAAGGATTGGGAGATCCTTCCCCTTGACTTCAATAACCCAGGGAGGGGTTAATGAAGGGTTATAATGATAGTCGTGTTTCAAGCACGACCAATATTGAGATCGAGCAGGTGTTCGATGAATTCGACGCCACAGAATCGGACCGTCCTCACAAGGATAATCTTGACGAACGTGCTCGAAAGATTGCCCGGCTCAAGTCCGAGATAAAATCCGGAGAATATGAGGCGGATGTGATGGACATCGCCAGATTGCTGACTTCGGCGATGGACCCGACCCTCTAACTGCGTTTTAATTCAAGAAGACCACCAGCCCGGAGATATCTCCCGGACTGGTGGTCTGATTTTGTCGTGGGCAACGCCATATGTATGTGGGGAAGTCCTTACTCAGTCGTCTTCACATACCAGCCGCTTGATTTGGTCAGCAGGTCCTGTACCCGGCCCACTAATGAGTGGGGGTCGGTCAGGTAGCCTTCGAGCAGCAGGGCGGACTCGAATAATTGACGGGCGGCCTGCTCGATGAACGGGTCGTTTTCATCTTTTTTGTAGATGGTGAGCATGTTGCGGATCAGGGCGTGGTCCGGGTTCACTTCCAGCACCTTGGTGGGGATGGAGGTGTCCTTGCTCATGACGCGCATGATCTTGTCCATGGAGCTTGTGACCTGGCCGTCGGGATTGGCGAGGCAGACGGGTGAGTCGGACAGACGCTGGGATGGTTTGACCTCGGATACGGAATCGCCGAGCACGTCCTTGATGCGGGTGAGCATGGCGTCGAGAGTTGTCTTCTGATCGTCGGAGAGTGCCTCGGCCTTTTCTTCCTTTTCCAGAGTCTCGAAGCCATCGAGTTTGCTGACATCCGCGTGTTCGGCAGAAACGAGGGTGTAGCCGTCAAAGTCGCGCAGGGATTCCATGACAAACTCATCGATGGGTTCATAGAGATAGAGGACTTCGATGCCCTTCTTACGGAAGAGTTCGAGATGCGGCGAGAGGCCGAGGGCCTCGCGGCTGGGACCGTATGCGTAGTAGATTTCCTTTTGGTCGTCCTTGGCGCGGGTGATGTACTCGGCAAAGGAGGAGAGGCCTTTTTCGTCTTCGCTGACAGAAGAGTTGAAGCGCACGAGATGGCCGAATTTGTCCTTATTCAGGAAATCCATGTAGCCCGCCTTGAACAGGCTGCCGTGAACGTGCCAGAACTCGGCGTAACGGTCAGCGTTGTCCTTGGCGATCTTTTCGAGGTTGCCGAGCACCTGCTTGACCAGCGTGGAGCTGATCTTGCGCATGAGGATGTTGTCCTGGAGCGTCTCGCGGGAGATGTTGAGCGGCAGGTCCTCGGTATCGACCACGCCTTTGATGAAGCCGAGGTATTCGGGCAAAAGATTCTTGTTCTGCTTCTCAATGAGTACGCGGCGGACATAGAGGTCAAGGCCGCGGTCTTCGCGTCCCATGCCGAACGGGTCTCCGTCACCGACGGGGGTGAACAGCAGGGCATTGAACTGGACGGGGGCGTCCACGGAAATATGCAGGGTGTCAAAGGGGTCCTCGGAGTCATAGGTGAGGAATTTGTAGAACTCGGCATACTGCTCGGACTTGATCTGGAATTTCGGCTCGCGCCACAGGGCTGAAACCGTGTTCACCTGCCCATCGCCTATGATGATGGGGAAATTGATGAAGTTGGAGTGCTTGTTGACGATCATTTTCAGGTTCGCGTCATTGGTAAACTGATCGGCGAGGTCTTCCTTGAGCTTTACTATGATACGAGTGCCACGCGGCATATCCTCGTCAGGTTTGGAGTCGAGCTCCTGAAGCTTGTAGTCGGTCTTGCCGTCAGAGGTCCAGGAAATGACCTTGGCGTCCGGGTCGGCAGAGCGGGTAATCACGGTGACCTCGTCGGCGACCATGTAGACGGAATAGAAGCCGACTCCGAACCGACCGATAAGGGCGTCAATGGATTCCTTGCCTTCCTCAGCCAGACGGGCCAGTTCGGCTGTACCGGAGTGGGCGATGGTGCCGATGTTCTTCATCAGCTCGTCGCGGGTCATGCCGATGCCGGTGTCGGTGACGGTCAGGGTTTTGGCTTCCTTGTCGGAAGAGATGCTGATTTGCAGCGGAATTTCGTCTTTCCCGGCCTCGGATCCGTCCTTTTTGGTCGTGGCCTGAAAGCGAACTTTCTCCAAGGCGTCTGAAGCGTTGGAGATCAGTTCGCGCAGGAATATTTCCTTGTTGGTGTACAGCGAGTGGACCAGAATATCGAGCATCTGGCTGACTTCGGCCTTGAATTTGTGGGTGGTTTTTTTGCCCATGGGAATATCTCCTATTGATATGAACGCCCGCCGCGTGAGCCTGTGCAAGCTCACTCGGCGGGTCTGATTTGAAAAGAGGGTGTGGGAGGGAGGAAAATTCCCGCGTCACGCGGGTTAGGTAGTTACGTATTTGATCTTGTCAAGAAGGTACTTTTCCATTTCGCGGCGATCTTTTCTGAGACGAACCATCTCATTTTCCATGATCTTGAGCTTTTCTTTCAAGAGTCCGTTTTCCGTTTTGAGCGTTTCGGTCTCTTCTGTCTGACTGGCGATGCGCAGGGCAACCTCTTCAAGCCCTTGCTTGACGTCTGAGAGATCCGGGCTACCATCGGAGTCGGTGGCCAGAACACTACGGATGCCTTCGCCCACGGACTTGGCGATTTCAAGGCCAATGGCGGCGGCCATCTTCATGGCAGGTTCTATGGCATTGGCGTTCATCGGGACCGGTGTGTTCAGGGTAGCAGGCATGGCATCAGCCTGAAGGGGATAGGACTGGGAGAGCTGGTCCATGACATCGCGGGCAGTGTGGCCTTCCTTGAGCAGACGGGAGATGGTGCCGAAGACTTCAATGGCTTCAGGCTTGAAACGTTTCTGCCGTCCCCGGCCCACACTGGGCAAATGCTGGGCGAATCGATTTTTCCAGTAGTGAACGGTTGATTCGGGCAACTCTAATTCACGGGCGATTTCTGCCACGGAAAGCACTTTCTTGCCAGTCATGTCACACTCCCTCTGAAGTTTGCACTCTTTGTTGTTCTTCATTGGAGTACAGAAAAAATCGGCCTATCTCAAGAAAAAAATTGCTCCATCCTATTTGTTTTAAAGAATTTTTATCCTTGTAGTAGCTGTGGAAACTCCGTTGTAGTTGAAATTCATGAGCTTTTCTAGACTTTCTATAGCAAAAATGGGATAGCAAGTGATACCAATGAAGTCCGGCGAGTTGATAGATTTTATCTATTTGATTAATTCAAAATATATATTTACTGTTTTGCCGTCCACTCTGCGATACTTTCCAAAATAAGGATGACAATGAGAAAATTCCTCATGGCAAAATCACTGTATCTCGCGCTTCGGCTTATCCTCGGTCTGCTGTTCCTCTATGCAGGGGCCAGCAAATTGACTGATCCCGGCGCGTTTGCCATAGCCATCGACGGCTATGGGCTGGTCTCGTGGGGCATGGCCAAGAACCTTGCCTACGGGTTGCCGGTGATTGAGGTTGTCACGGGCCTTGGCCTTGTTCTCGACGTCTGTGGTGCATTGGGGATGATTGTTGCACAGTTGTTGGGGTTTATGGGCGTGTTGCTCTACGCTATCAGTCTGGGACTGGACATGGATTGTGGTTGTTTCGGCCCTGAAGACCCGTCAGGGACCGGGTCCGGCTCTGTCTGGGAAGCCCTCATCCGCGATATATTCATGTTCGGGGCATGTCTTCTGATTTACTGGCAACGGCGAGCGGCGGGGTTTGTACCCCGGACGTTTGCCCGCATCCTTTCATTCAGGAAACAGGCAACCCCCAAATGAACAAATCGATTCTCGTCCCTGTCTTTTTTATGACCGGTTGCTTTGGGCGGATCTTTTTTTGTGACTTTGCAAGCTACTGCACCAACTGCCAGCTTCCGTCAGGCTGCCTGTAGGCCTTGGCGTACACGGTTTCCGTCTTTCCGTTAGCCATTTTAGCTTTCAGGGTCACATCGCGTTCGATACGGCCATCGCTGTACTGGTGCGTCGGTTCGGGGATGGCTTCATAGTGCGTATAAGTGTCGGGATTGGTCCAGGTTGATCTGGAACCGGAGGGCATGGTTTCCAGCGTATTGGACATCTGTGTTTGGTCGTACTTGTCCATTTCGTTGCCGACTATGTAGCCGACCAATAGCCCGGCCCCACCGCCTATGGCCGCGCCGGAAACCTTGTTCTTGAACGTCAATGCACCGATGGTGGCTCCGGCCAGAGAGCCGAGCAAGGCGGAATTCTGGGCAGACGTGGTCTTGCAGGCGGTCATCAGCGACAGCATCAGGATAAGGGCGATAAATGTTCTCATGATTTTCTCCTTGTGGCCGGCTGGCCTTGTGTTCGTTACTCAGAAGAAGCAACAAGCGTGCCGGAGAAACACCCTTGAAATATTTAAGCTTTTAAAAAAAACAAAGTAACCGGAAGCTAACCGGAAAAGAAATTGCACACCCAAACGCAAGAATGGTTCAC
>JAFLJW010000329.1 GCA_022712815.1 Pseudodesulfovibrio sp.
TGATGGGCCAGCACGGACAGGGGGCTCCATGTCAATCCCCGGTCCTTGGAGCAATAGACCATTTGCTCGGTCGGTGCCTGCCTGATGGCCGGATGCGGAAACGAGCCACGGTGCAGGTGACCGGTGGTAAGAAAGATATCGTCGCCCAGATCGACAATGCGGTCGAACATGTCGTGGGTCAGCCCGGATGTTTGGGAGGTTTCCCAGGTTTCCCCGTTGTCCATGCTGCGATGAAAAGTTCGGGAGCTGTCTATGACGACCAGTTCGCCGTCCGGGAATCTGGTCAGGCGGGGGCAGTGACTCCGATTGACATCCATGGTCCTGATCTCGCCCCAGCTTTTCCCGTTGTCAAAGCTGGTCTTGGTCAGCAGAGTGCGGCGCGTGGGTGCAATATGCTTGTCCGCCTCGTTGTAGACCACGATGAGCCGACCGTCACCGGCCTGTACAACATCGGGAAAGCAGATGTACTGCCCCTTGCGGCGGTCAATGATCGTATGGCGGTCGCCTTGATCGGTCAGGGTCGGCATATCTCTCCCTGAATGCGGTTAATCATTGCCTCTTTCATCCTGTACTCGTTTTGCCTTTGCAAAACTGCGCGGCAGTTCACCGGGACCGAGTATCTTGACCTCGCTGCGAACGAGGATGTGCTTGCGGATTTCATTTGCCACGGCCTTGGCAAGGTTTTCGTTGTTGCACTCACCCGAATCCGGGGTACACTCAACACTGACAGCCATGTGATCAAGGCCGTCGCTGCGGTTCAGGGAAATCTGGTATTCTGCGGACAGGTCGCCAAAATTTTCCAGCACGGAACCGATCTGTCCGGGATAGATGTTCACGCCCCGGAAGATGAACATGTCGTCGGAGCGGCCCATAATCTTGTCCATGCGCGGCATGGTCACGCCACAAGGGCAGGTGCCGGGAATGAGCCGGGTCAGATCGTGGGTGCGGTAACGAATGAGCGGCGCGGCCTCTTTTTTCAGGGAGGTCACCACCATCTCGCCCACTTCGCCGGGAGCCACGGGCTTGAGGGTTTCCGGGTCAAGGATTTCAAGGATGTAGATGTCCGCCCAATAATGGATGCCCTCATGGGCCATGCATTCCAGACCGGTGCCGGGTCCGTAGAGTTCGGTCATGCCGACGATGTCGAAACTGTCTTCCAGCCCAAGAGATTCCTCGAACTGCTTGCGCATTTTCGGCGTGTGCGTCTCGGCCCCGAAGATTGCTTTCTTGAGCGCGATTTTATCGGCCAGTCCCTGTTTCTGCACTTCCTCGCCCATGAGCAGGGCCATGGAGGCCGTGGAACAGAGGCAGGTGGACTTGAGGTCGGTCAGCATCTGGAGCTGGATTTCCAGCAGGCCGGGACCGATGGGCAGGGTCATAGCCCCGAACCGCTCACAGCCGAGCTGAAAGCCCGCACCAGCAGTCCACAATCCGTAGCCCACGCAGATCTGCACCCGGTCTTCCACGGTCAGCCCGGCCAGTTCGTAGCAGCGGGCAAACATCTCTTTCCAGACATCAATGTCGTTTTGCGTATAGGCCAGAATCTTGCGTTTTCCAGTGGTGCCGCTGGAGCCGTGGATGCGGACAACATCCGCCTCCGGCACGGACAAAAGAGGCATGGGATAGCCATTCTTGAGATCGTCGGCAGTGGTGAACGGGAGCTTGCTGAGATCATCCAGCGTCTTGATATCGCCGGGTTCCAGACCTTGCGCCTCCATGCGTGAGCGGTAAAACGGACTGCCCTGAAATGCGTGGGCAGTTGTCCATTTCAACCCTTCAAGCTGTGTGTCGGCGATCTGTTCTTCAGTCAGGTCCGGTATGAAACGATAATCCATTACTACTCCTTATATGGGCAATCAAACACCGCTCCCTTGTGCCGGGCAGTGAAATCCGGTAGCTTTCAGGGGGTAATCTGCCTAGCGGTATTCATGCCGCAAAAATGATGAATCTTCAAGTCCCAAGGTTTTTTATGGATGCTATCCCAACCTCGATTTTTTATATAGGCGCAGCCATCCTCGGTCTGGAACTGGGCGGACTTGCGTCCATCTTCATCCAGCGGTGGATCGACGAATTGCCCGTCCTCAAGCCCGGCAGGTCCAGATGCCCGTCCTGTGAGCACACGCTTGCCTGGCGCGACACCATCCCGGTCCTGAGCTATTTTCTGCTTGGAGGCCGTTGCCGCCACTGCGATAACCCCATCGGCGGTCAATACATGCTGGTGGAGATATCCTGCCTCGCATGGTCCCTGGCTGTGGCCTATCATTTCGGACTGTCGCTGGAATGGGGTGTCCATCTCGTACTCGGAACTATGCTCATCGCGGGCAGCTTCATTGATTTCGAGACCTTCCTGCTGCCCAATCGGATCACCATCGGCGGTGCGGGGCTGGCCCTGGCTGCCAGCTTTGTCCTGACCGAGGGACCAGACTGGCAGGACGCCATGGCCGGTGCGCTCTTTGGCGGCGGATTGTTCTGGATCATGCAGCATGGTTATCGCTTGTGGCGCAAGGAAGAGGGACTTGGCACCGGCGATATCAAGCTCATGTGCATGATCGGCGCGATGACCGGACTGAGCGGCTTACCGTTCGCCATTCTGGTCGGCGCACTTACCGGAGCCGTGGGCAGCATCGTCTACATGCTGAGTCCTTCGGGAAAAGGCATGAAAACCCGTATCCCTTTCGGCCCGTTCCTCAGCCTTGGATGCATGACCTATATCCTGTACGGCGAGCCGATCTCTCGCTGGTGGATCGCTCTTTAAGGATTTATTCGGGTTGAGAATTCTTTTCTCTTCCTTCTCTGCATTCATATTTAATGAAGATATAGATACGCATTAAAAAGGCTCATCCGGTTAAAGCGTACTTTTTTTGAAGAGAAAGAAAAGGGAAGAGATATGGAAAGCCACCTGTGGCGGCGATGAAGAATGAGCAAAGAGGTTTCGTCCCCTCCGGGCCGAGTTACTTTATCTCTGCTGTCGATATCTCTAAGGCCGGAAAGAACCGACCTAAGAGCTATCGCTGTCCCAAAGCGTCCAAAAGTAACCAAAAAACGCTTTTTTGCGGTGTGATCGAGGCTCCCGCAGCAAGAAGCAATA
>JAFLJW010000326.1 GCA_022712815.1 Pseudodesulfovibrio sp.
AAACGTGGATATACCGCCTTCGTTTTGAGCAAGATGTCTCGCCTTCAGGGAGCCTCCGGAATTCATACCGGGACCATGGGTTTTGGCAAGATGGAGGGCGACATGGCAGACAAAAACATGGCCTACATGATCGAAAGAGAAGAGGCCCAAGGGCCATACTTCAAGCAGAAATGGTACGGCATGAAAGCAACGACGCCGATGATTTCCGGGGGCATGAACGCTCTGAGGCTGCCCGGTTTCTTCGACAACCTTGGTCACTCCAATATTTGTCAGACGTCAGGTGGCGGTGCCTTTGGGCATATTGACGGCCCCACAGCCGGAGCCCTGTCGCTCAGACAATCCCATGATGCCTGGGTGCGGGGTGTTGATCTGGTCGAATACGCCGAGGCACACAGAGAATTGGCCCGGGCGTTTGAATCATTCCCGCAGGATGCGGACCGATTCTACCCGAATTGGCGTGAACAACTCGGCCTTTAGTTTGAAGCAGGGAGGGGGATACCCCTCCCTTATTCTTTTTGGAGAGAAGTCGTGAAACTCGAAGCCATGATCTGGGATGTTGATGGTACGTTGGTCAACAGCGAAGAGTTGCATCGTTTCGCTTTTAACAGGGCTTTCAAGGAGTTTGCTCTTGATTGGCGTTGGAGTCGTCGGACCTATCGCAAGCTTTTGGATGTCACGGGCGGCAAAGAGCGGATTCGTTTTTACGTAAAACTATCAAGCATGAGCGAAGGATGTTTGGCGATCCCCCTGGAAGAACTGCATGCGCGGAAGACCGAGATATTCCATGACCGCATCCAAAACGGAGACCTTGCCCTCCGGCGGGGCGTCAAGACGGTCCTTGACCAAGCTCTGAATAATGGTTTTCGTCTTGCCATAGCCACGACAACGACCCTATCAAACGTCGAAACCTTGTTTGAGTCTGGCGTGCTGAGTTCGTGGCAGTGGGAAGTGGTTGTAGCCGGAGATCAAGTCGAAAGAAAAAAACCAGCACCCGATGTCTATCTTGAGGCCTTGAGAAGGCTTAATCTTAGTCCAAAGAGATGTATTGCCGTCGAGGACTCCGAGAACGGATTGATGTCGGCCCTTGCTGCCGAGATCCCGACCATAATAACGACAAACGCCTATACGAGATATCAAAATTTTGATGGGGCGGTAGCAGTACTTGAAGATCTCGGCGAAACTACAAAGATGTTAGGGGTTGGGCATTTTGAAGCTTGGCACGCGGCTGCGCTAGCGTTGGTGCCTTGAGATTATATTGCAAATTCAAACCTGTGCGCTCCACCCCAGAATTCGACCACTCGCTAAGGTGAAATTTGCATCCTAAAAGGATCTCGGAAGGAGGTCTAATGCGCTGCAAATCCTGGACATAAAAGGAGCTTGCTTTAAGGTGGATTGATTGTGAGTCATAGTCTGACCAGTTAGCAACTTTATTGTCCTCCCACATCAATCAGAACTCCATTTATCGCAGAGCGTTAATTAGTAAGGTGACCTCGATTCTCACAATTTTCCTACTGCATGCTACGTATCCAGATTGACTCCGTTCGTAGCGGTAACCTCCGGCAAAGAGCTTGCGGACTGCCGTACCACCGTCACCACGGTCGGCTGTCCGTCTCCTCCGAACCTTTTCAGGATACCGGTTAAATGCTCAGCCTGGGAAGATAGATCCTGCGCCGTCCCTGCGGTCTGTTCCGAAACTGTGGCGTTGCGTTGAATGACTTCATCCAATGCCTGGATGGCTATATTGACTTGAGAGGCTCCGGCATTCTGCTCGTTGCTGGCCTGATTGATCTCCTGAACCAACTCTGCGGTCTTTTCGATGTCCGGAACCAGTTTCGTCAGCATGCTTCCAGCTTTTTCTGCCACCTCCACACTGCTTACTGAAAGATTGCTGATCTCCGTGGCGGCCATACCGCTTCGTTCTGCCAGCTTGCGAACCTCGGCGGCGACCACCGCAAACCCCTTGCCGTGCTCACCGGCCCTGGCCGCTTCAATGGCCGCATTGAGTGCCAACAGGTTGGTCTGTCTGGCTATCTCTTCGATAATGGATATCTTTTCTGCAATCTCTCTCATGGCGTCCACAGTATGCGCCACGGCCTCTCCGCATTCAGTAGCCCTACCGCCAGAATCTCTGGCAATGAGATCAGTGTTTTTTGCATTTTCCGCATTCTGGCCAATATTGCTTGCCATCTGGTCCATGGAAGCAGATATTTCTTCCACGCTGGCAGCTTGTTGAGATGCCCCTCTTGATATCTCGTCCGTCGATACGGATAAGTTGTCGCTACAAGAACTCACCTTTTCAGACACCGCTACAATCTCGCGAATCACGCCCGTCAACTTGGCGGTCATGGCACGTACGGCATCGGCCAAATGTCCCAATTCGTCCGAACGTTCAAATCCAAGTTCACCCGAATAATAAATATCCCTGTCGACCTCTGTGGCCCAGTTTAAAACTCGACCGGTATCTTTAACCACACTCCGCAGCAGATAGTTGGCCGCCAGGACAAGGCATATCAGCAGCAAAAGGGAAATAGCGCTGATCCACGTCACCTGACCAATAGCGGTATCCATCTCCATGATCAGCCCTGATTCCATCTTTATGAAGCGGTCATTGAGGACTGTAAACCCTTCAAATGCGGGGTTGTCACTGATCTTGACCACCCCGTCCACTTCTTCGGGGGTTTTGCCTTGGGCCCACATTTTTTCAACAAGGGCCACATTCGAGAAATAGTTCTGCATCACACCCTTGATCTTATCCAAGGCCTGATTTTCAGCAGAAGTCAGGCCCAGCTCTCTGTACTCATCAAGATAGCCCAAAATATTTGCCTGGTTCTTCTTGATCCGATCCTTGTACTTGGATTGACCACGCAGGACGTAGTTCTTGAAATTATGGATAATTCCACCGTATCCAAACTGACCCTTGATTTGCATGAGCAATTTCTGCCGGGCCACGGCGTTGGATGTATACACATTCCAATCACGATTCACATTGTTCAACGACCTGGCCATGAGCGGCAGGGAGACTAGAATGACTCCAATGCACACAGCTACGCTGATTTTCATTTTGCTGTTAAGTGATAAGTTGATCATATGCATCCCTCTGATTTCGAGTGTTGGCCGCAAAATTGCCCCTACCCATTATCCATACTTATATTCCTATGGAATTGAATATTATAATCTCATCCAGCCTGTTTGTTCAAATAAATCAAACGCTATTCAGCATATTGTTATTTGATGGGTATGATTTCCAGCATGCCCGGGAAGAACATCTTGACGAGTCTTGCGGAAAACAGGGACACCATCAAAAAAGGCCCCGGACTTTCGTCCGGGGCCTTTTTGTATAATATATAAACTAAATGCCTAAATATACAAACACTTGAAGTTCTGTTTCACATCCGGGAAACGTTTGAATTCTTCATATTCCTTGGCGGCCTTGTTCATATACCTGACCATTTGCGGCACCAGATCACCACGAGCTGTCTTCCGGCTCCACGAACGAACCTCGCACTCGTCGTTGGTCTCGAGGACCATGGCCCAGACCAAAACGGTCTTGGTGGTTATGCCCCTGAAACCATCTTTGACATCCAGATATAGATCTACCTGATCGAAGGTCGCCTTGTGCGTGGCAACAGCCCGGTTGATCTTCCTTATCTCCCCCTTGGAGAGATTCAGATCGGCCAGCTTGACCGTTCCCATGACGGAAACAATACCCGATAGCCCACCGTTACTGGAACCCTTTCCATCAAGCACACCTGTCTTGAAAATGACAAGACCGGCCATGGTAAGGAACAACACCAGTATAACGCTGGTCTTGAAAAATGTATTAATGCTTGAACTTTTATTTGTCATGAAGTTGCAACCCCCATAAAAACGTTTTTTCCCACCCAAATATTGTGGAAATACGCTCATCGGAGGGACTGGTAAAACATTTGAAAACTCTTGGCAATGGGGTTTTCGGGCGAAAAATAAGCCCAAACACGCAAGCCTCCGATCTTACCGGAGAAAACTTTAAAATATATACTATTTTTTTTGCTCTTGCAACTAACATACTTTTTTTTGCAGCCGGAATTTTTCCCCAATTTCAAAACCCAAGAACTGCCACAGCTTTACAGCTCAAGGCATTGGCACCCATCCTCGCACCTGCGAAAGATCACTCAAAAAAACTGATAAGCCTTTTGAGTCATGCAATTATCCTGATTTACGACCATTCAGGGTATTGTCTATTTACGACCGATACTGTAAAATAAGCACAGTATGGTGACTATTAATATGCCGGAATACCGCATCTCGGTGGATCAACTCCGACCGGGCGTTTTTATTCGACTGGAAAAAACCAGTTGGTTTGATCATCCTTTTCTGTTCAACAACTTCAAGATCAAGGATGACAAGCAGATCGCCCTGCTCAAGAAACTGGGGATCACCAAGCTAATCTGCATCCCGGAAAAGAGCGATGTCCTCCCCCTGCGCCCGACTGAGAAACGCACGCAAAAAGTTGAAGAGGAAGAAAAGAATCTTTCCCAGGAGACTATCGACCACCTGTGGGAGGTCAAACGGGAACGAACCGAGCGACTCAAAGAAAAAAAATTACACATCGCCGAATGCGAAGAACGGTTCTCCGCCTGCATCAAGACTTTCAATAACATCCTCAAAGGCATGCTCAGCGGCAATTTTCATTCGGTGGAAGAGGCCCTGGCCTTTGTGGACCGCCTGTCCGAATACTTTCTGGCCGACCGTGAATCCACCCTGCATCTCATGAACATCATGGATCAGGCTGAATCTGCCTATTCACACCCCATGAACGTGGCCGTGCTATCCATGATGGTCGGCAAAGAAGCCGGACTCGACCGCGAAGACATGACTATCCTTGGTATGGGTGCGCTCTTCCACGATATAGGCAAATCCCGCATCCCAAAAAAGATCCTGAAAAAACGCGGCGAACTGACCAAACCGGAACAGCAGATCATTGCCCAGCATTCAGCCTTTGGCGCAAGCATGTTGACTGACATAGACATTTTCCCCAAGGCTGCGGCCCGTATCGTGGCCCACCACCATGAGCGCATGGATGGTTCCGGTGAACCGGAACATCTCAAGGGTGATGCCATCGACAAACTGGCTCGCATTGTGGCCATTGCCGATGCCTATGACAATCATTGCAACCACCCTGCCCCCACCAAGTCACTGACGCCGTACCTCGCTCTTTCCTACATGTTTGGACAACAAAAACAGCTTTTCGATGTGGAAGTGCTGGCGTTATTCATCCGCTGCCTGGGTGTGTACCCGCCGGGTACTGTTGTGCAGTTGTCAAACGGAGCCATTGGGATGGTCATGTCCGTGAATCCAAAAAACCAGCTCAATCCGAGTATTGTCCTGTACGATCCGGGCGTGCCGAAAAAGGAAGCCTTGATCGTTGATCCGGCGGACGAGCCAGACCTGAGGGTCGAGAAGTCAATCCGGCTGGCACATTTACCGCAAGAAATCTTCGAATATCTTTCGCCCAGAGCGAGAATCACGTACTTCATTGACCCCCACGGGGCCTGATTCTTTCTTATTTTCAAAAAAATCACCTCATAAAGCGAAAAAGCGATGTCCCACATCGCTTTTTCGCTTTATGAGGCATTGGCC
>JAFLJW010000109.1 GCA_022712815.1 Pseudodesulfovibrio sp.
CCGTAAATTCTGCTCCGCAGAAAGCAAAGAACAGGAGTTGTATATTTCTCACAACTTTCTCGTACAACTCAAAGATAAATTAGCTCATGGCGAGTACTCGAAATCACAAATCACCGATATCATGTCCGCAATGAGTTACCTCATGATGATTGAACTCTCCAAAGTACAATTAGAGAAATATAAATACGCATAGACGTTCTCTAAATGTCGTATCCGCTTCGGCGGAACTCCTAAAACTCTATCACTCGTTCTGGTAGAGCTTTTTTGTGGTACATCCGGCTCAAGCGTACTTTTGAGTACCAATGCGCCATTTAAACTTCCAAACAGTGTATACTCCAGATGGAATACTGCTGATACATGGTCAATCGCCATCAAATAAGTTATGTTCACATCCTGCATTTGATCGGCACAAAACCCCACCCCGGAGACCATTCATTATGCGTATAAAAACATTTATTATTTCAATCATTGTCCTGTGTTGTACTACAATAACAACACAATGCTTTGCACAGGAAGATCAAATAGTGAACAAAGATGAAGTCGATTTGTTTTACAAAATGGATCGACAAGATTGGGAAAGTTACGTGAAACAAGTGTCTGCGCCCGATGGTCACCAAATACGCTTTAAGAAGATGCCAACAGGCACGAGCTACGTTGTCTCATATCCCTCTGGAATGCACCTCTCTGTCCAGCCATTATACAACAATAAAGACACGTTGGAGGCTCTTCTTATTGGCAGTTACTACCCCAAAGATATCGGATTCTCTTTTGACGAAGAATTCCGTCAAGACATTGAGAAACAAACACAGCAAGAACTTGGTTCACATTATACTGTAAAAGCAGACATCTTGGATATGGGGAGTGACCATCGAGGAGTTGAGTTTTGGGTAACTCCCACCCGCTGATACATTCCATTGACCACTGAGTCTCGCTGGACATATTTCTCAGGAAACAATAAATATGGCTGCTAAAAAACACCTCTCGGTCGTCTTGTTTTGGAAAAGTACGCTTTAACCGGATGAACCTTTTTTGTGCTGTTTGACCGGTAACAGGGAAACAGGCGGTGCTTTACTTTTTTGATCATTGTTTATCCCCCTGAAAAGCCACGACAAATTGCACCTTGCATTTGGTCCATTTTTGGTCCATTTTGACCTAAATTCGACGTTTTTCGGCATCGCAAGACTCGGACCATTCCGTTGATAAGTATTTGAAATAGTTGGCGATTGTGCCAAATGTTGGGCAGCGATGCCCTGTGCAGGTTCGACTCCTGTACACTTCCGCCATTGTTAACAATGAATTGCCGAACACAATATGTTCGGCAATTTTTGTCCCCCCCCCCATGTGGAGATGATTTGACGAAAAAAAGAGTCGTGTTGGATACACATGGCAGTACGGTGAAGCCATCAAGATGATTGCCTTTGATTTCCTTGTTTGCGGAATCTTCATGCGCTTGACGCCTTTTGCGACCGTTTGTGTGGCAGGTCTTTTTTTAAGAAATCGCCCTTGTCGCCTTGTGTGACTGGGAGAGGGCTTTCCACTTTTTCCCCATGGCCCTTTGCAACACAGAAGATATTAGCTATGGGTGTATCTGGTATACGATGAATGGGCGAGGATGCCCAACTAACAGTTCACAATTTCAGGAGACGAAATGACGAAAGCCGAACTCGTTGCTCAAATTGCAAACAAAAGCAACACTTCGAAGACTCAGGCCGATGCATCCCTCAATGCATTCCTCGACATCATCATGGCCGAGCTTGCCGCTGGTAACAAGCTGACCCTGACAGGCTTCGGCACGTTCTCCGTCAGTGCACGAAAGGCAAGAACCGGACGCAATCCCCAGACCGGTGCCGAAATCAAAATCGCTGCATGTAAAGTTGCCCGGTTCAAACCCGGCAAGGTCCTCAAAGACGTGGTAAAATAACTACTTCATGAATAAACGAGGGAGGGGAGATTTTCGCCCCTCCCCTTTTTTATAGTTCACTTGCCAGAAATCCCTCTGATTTTATGATTTAGCAGAAAGTAGTACAACCTTACTTATTTCCACTCGATATTCAGCGAGTTTCAATTGGTAAGGGGCCTTCTAGTTTATTGAAATTACCCGCCGCCGCCTTGACACTCCACCCACCCCATGCTAGCTCTGGCACCATAAAAGTGACCGGAGGTCATTTTTAGACCAGCGGTCACAATTCGACCGAGGGTCAGTTTGTGACCGAAGGTCACTCCTAAGAAGATTAAAGTAGCGGAACATGGCTAAAAAACAGCAGGAAAAATCACAGCAGACCATGCAGGAACTAATGGCCTCGGCCATTGAACTGTTTGGTTCCAATGGTTTTATCCAAACGTCCGTGGCTGAAATAACCGAACATGCCGGGTATGCCAAAGGCAGTTTCTATCGCCACTGGAACAGCAAGGACGAACTTTTTCTGATCATCGTGGAGCAAAAGCTCAAACGCTACCGGGCCAAACGCAATGGAAAAGTGGACAAGGCGAAAAACCTGGAAGAGGCCATGCATGCCATCTGGGATTTCCTCGAATCCATCATCAACGACAAGAACTGGTCGTCCATATTTCTCGAATTCACCGTCTACTCCGCCAAGAGCGAAACCCTCCGCAAACTCATGAACAAGTCCGTCTACCGGCTGTCCAATGAGATTTTTGCCGAACTGGTACACAATCACATGGAAACGGATTTTCCGCCCGAAAAAATCGGCGCACTAAACACCGCCCTGTTCGAGGGATATCTGATCCATCGCTCACTAGGTACACAGGTCTTGTCGCTTCCAGACGTTCGTGCAGCAGCCATCGCGCTGGCGCTCAGGAACGGTGCAAAACAGGGATAATGCCGGGCGGGAATTCTCGCCCCGGCATCATGAACAACCTTAATATAGGGTGAAGATACCATGAAAAAACTACTCATGACCGCAACCGCTCTCTTTCTGCTCACCTTTGGCCTGTCCTCCATGGCCTGCGCCGAGACCGTGAAGCTGACCTACTCGAACTTTTTTCCGCCCACCCATATCCAGTCCAAGCTCGCAGAGCAGTGGTGTCGCGAGGTCGAAAAGCGCACCGATGGCAAAGTGCAAATCGACTATTTCCCCGGCGGAACCCTGAGCAAGGCCAAGCAGTGCTATGACGGCGTGGTCGAAGGCATTTCCGACATCGGCATGTCCTGCCTCGCATATTCTCGTGGCCGTTTCCCGATCATGGCCGCCGTGGACCTGCCCATGGGATACACCTCCGGCGCACAGGCCACCCACGTTGCCAACGCCATCTATGATGAATTCAAGCCCGGTGAACTGAGCGATGTCCACCCCATGTATTTCCACGCCCACGGTCCCGGACTGCTTTTCACCAGCGAAAAGCCGGTAGCATCACTGGCCGATATTCACGGTCTCAAAATCCGCTCCACCGGCAATTCCGCCAAACTGGTCAAGGCTCTGAGCGGAACCCCGGTGGCCCAGTCCATGCCAACCTCCTACCAGTCTCTGCAAAAAAACGTGGTTGACGGAAGCATGCATCCCATGGAATCCAACAAGGGCTGGAAACTGGCCGAGGTCGTCAAATTCGGAACCAAGGATTACTCCGTCGCGTACACCACCACTTTCTTCGTGGTCATGAACAAGGACAAATGGGCGGCCCTCGACGCTGGCACCAGAAAAATCATCGCTGAAATCAATGCCGAATGGTCCATCAAGCACGGCAAGGCCTGGGACGAATCCGATCAGGCAGGCGAGGCTTTCTTCCTTGAAAAGGGTGGGCAGATGATCGGCCTGGACGATGAAGAAATATTCAAATGGATTGATGCGGCCCGGCCAGTCATTCAAGATTACCACGACAGCGTTGCAGGACAGGGGTTTGACAGCAAAAAGATCGTGAAGTTCATCCACACCGCGATGAAAAACTAAACGACCAACCCGTGCGAAATATTCGGCGGATTTAATATACACGGGGGGAGCGGGAGCCTGTTCCTCCTCGGAAAAATGCAAACTCCCGGAGGAACACAATGAAAAAAATGGTACTGTTTTTCGTGGCCCTGGCTGTCCTGTGTGTTGCCATGCCTACCATGGCTCAGGCCCAGACCAAGCTGACCTACTCCAACTTCTTCCCGCCGACCAATCACGAGTCCAAACTGGCTGAAGCATGGTGCAAGGAAGTTGAAAAGCGCACCGGCGGTAAAGTCGTCATCGAATACTACCCCGCCGGCACCCTGACCAAGGCCAAGCAGTGCTATGATGGCGTTGTTGAAGGCATGTCCGACATCGGCATGTCCTGCCTCGCATATTCTCGTGGCCGTTTCCCGGTCATGGCCTCCGTGGACCTGCCGCTGGGTTACAAATCCGCCGCACAGGCCACCAACACCGCCAATGCGGTCTACGAAAAATTCAAACCTGCGGAACTCGACGATGTTGAAGTCATGTACTTCAACGGTCACGGTCCGGGCCTGCTTTTCACCACCAACAAGCCCATCAGGACTCTCGCCGATCTCAAGGGCGAGAAGATTCGCTCCACCGGCAACTCCGCCAAGCTGGTCAAGGCCCTGGGCGGCACCCCGGTTGCCAAGCCCATGCCCGAAAACTACCAACTCCTCCAGAAAGGCGTTGTTGACGGAAGCATGCATCCCATCGAATCCAACAAGTCCTTCAAGCTCGGCGAAGTCTGCAAATTCGGCACTGATTCCTTTGACGTTGCCTACACCACTGTCTTCTTCATCGTCATGAACAAGGACAAGTGGGCTTCCCTGGACGCCGAGTCCCAGAAGGCCATCACCGAGATCAACAAGGAATGGGCTGTCAAACACGCCCAGGCCTGGGATGATGCCGATGTGATCGGTCGTAAATTCCTGATTGATCAGGGCGGCGAGATCATTGAATTGTCCGCTGAAGAGTCAGCCAAGTGGAAGGCCGCCGCACAGCCGGTCATCGACGGTTATATCGCCGATGCCAATGCCAAGGGCCTGAACGGTCAGGAAATCATTGATTTCACTGTCTCCACACTCAAATAACAACACTCGATCAGGCCGGGCAGATGCAGGCATCTGCCCGGCCTTTTTCACAAGGATATAAGGAAATGGAAACAGCGAAAGAAGGCATTCTCGGCCAGACCGAGAAGATCATGCGGGTCATCGCGGCCTGCTGCCTGTTCGGCATGGCACTCCTGACCGGCGCGGATGTCGCCATGCGAGGGGCCTTTAACACCCCTATTTTCGGATGTGAGGAGATCGTCAGTATTCTCGGTGTGATAGCCGTTGGATTTGCCCTGCCTTACGCCCATTTCCAGAAAAGCCATATCGGCGTGGAAATCCTCGTCCGCCGCTTTTCAAAAGAGACACGAGACAAAATCAAATTGGTGACCAACTCCGTCACCCTCGCCCTGGTGGCACTCATCGCCTGGCGCATGTTCCTGTATGCCAAGACGATTGGCGCATCAGGTGAAGTCTCCATGAACCTCGAACTGCCTGAATACTACGTTATCTACGTGCTTGCCTTCGGCTTCTCCGTCTACTCCATCTGCCTGCTCATGGATGTCATCAATTTTTTCCTGGAAAGAGAGGCATAATATGGACCCGACCATGGCCGGAATCATCGGCATCGTTATTATGGTACTCCTGTTCATGACCCGGATGCCCGTGGCATTCGTCATGATGCTCGTGGGTTTTATCGGATTTTCCCTGCTCACATCGTGGAAGGGCGGCATGAACCTCATGTCCCGCAACGTCTATGATGCGTTTGCCTCCTATGAACTGTCCACCATCCCGCTCTTCATTCTCATGGGCCAGATCGCGTTTAACTGCGGTATCTCAAAACGACTCTATAACACGGCCTACCATTTCCTCGGCAATGTCCGGGGTGGTCTTGCCATGGCAACAGTCTCCGCCTGCACCGCCTTTGGTGCGGTCTGCGGCTCCAGCCCGGCAACCGCCGCCACCATGTCCACTGTCGGCATCCCGGAAATGAAACGCTACGGCTACGCCAATTCGCTGGCCACGGCATCTGTCGCATCGGGCGGTGGTCTGGGCATGATCATGCCCCCCAGCGTTGTGCTGATCATCTACGGCGTGCTCACCGAGCAGTCTATCGGCGCACTTTTCGTATCCGGCATATTCCCGGCCCTGCTGCTGACCGCGCTCTTTGTCATCGGCATTTTACATCCAGTGCAAAATAAACCCCACGCTCGGCCCCAAGGGCGACAGCTTCACCTGGAGAGAAAAGTTCAGGTCACTGGCCGGGCTGATCGACACCCTGATAATATTCGCCCTCGTTATCGGCGGTATCTTCAGGGGATGGTTCACACCGACCGAAGCCGCATCAATCGGCGTCATCGGCATACTCACGCTGGCCATCATCAAACGCCAACTGAGCTGGAAGGCTTTTGTCAACTCGCTCTACGAGACCCTGCGCACCTCGTGCATGGTGCTGGTGCTCATCGCGGGCGCGGTCGTATTCGGCAAATTCCTGGCCGTCACCCGCATCCCGTTTGACATCGCCAATGTCGTCTCCGCGCTCGACATGCCGCCCTTTGCCATCATGTCCATCATCATCGCAATCTACTTCATCGGCGGCTGTTTCATGGATTCCCTCGCCCTGATAATGCTGACCATCCCGGTCTTCTTCCCTGTCGTCACCGGCATGGGCTACGACCCCATCTGGTTCGGCATCATCATCGTGCTCGTCACCGAAATGGGAGTCATCACTCCACCGGTGGGCATCAACGTCTACGTGGTCTACGGCATGTGCCAAAAAATCGCGCCGGACGTGACACTCGAAGAGGTCTTCAAAGGCATACTACCCTTCATGATCTCCATCATCATCGGCATAGCCCTGCTCTTCATCTTCCCCAAAATCATCCTGTTCCTGCCGGATTTGATGTATTAAAGATTCCGACGAAAGCAAGCCTCATAAAACAAAAGCCCTGTGCTATCTGCACAGGGCTTTTGTTTTATGAGGCGAGGTCTAGAATACAGAGCGGTTATTCAACACCCCTCTCATAGAAGAATCTCTTGTATTTCATATCGGTCTCAATCAGGTGGTCGGTCGTCCAGTCCCGCAGGAAATTGAAAACCTTCACGTCAAGCGCGACTTCATGTGCCGTACACTTTTCAATATACTCCGCGACCTGTTCCTTGAGGGCATCATGCTCACAGATATGCGCTTTCAACTCAGCTTCGGGATAGCCGTAGGCCTTCATCAGTTTTTCCTCATAATCAAAATGAGTAACTGCATACTCCGCCAATTCGTTGAGGATATCCATAAGAACCACAAACCCCCTACCTTCAAGGATAGCTTGAAAGAGGCTGTTGGTTAAAGCTATCAATTGCTTATGCTGATCGTCTATTGATGGAACACCAACAGAAAGGTCATCATCCCAATCAATCTCGCTCATTCCAAAACTCCTTCTTGCAAAAGGCATTTATAGCCCTACAGCCACTATTCCCGCCCATTCCGGGAGTATTAACCGACCAGAGGCACTCGAATAGTCCAATTTTGCAGGAACAGCAACACTTCAAAGGTCAAATCAAAAGTACAAATCCCGGATGTCTTGAAAAGACATCCGGGTTTTTAATATATTGACCGTCCGAAGAGGGCTAGAATCTTTCGAGGTCATCCTGCACTTTTCCAAAGGGCAATGCTGCGTCCCCTGTTCCCTCAAAGAATTCCGGAGAGGTGGAATCAGGACCCACGCCAGAAACTTGTCCGTTGCCGCAATTGAAATAGGACATCATGCGCCGCAGGGATTCTGCCTGTCCGGCCAGCTCTTCGGAGGTGGAAGCGACTTCCTCAGATGCCGAGGCACTGGACTGGGTCGCACTTTCCACCTGAGTCACGGCAATACTGATCTGCTTGATGGCGACATCCTGTTCTTCACAGGTAGCATTGATTTCACTAATCAACTCCGAGGTCTTCTCAATGTCCGGCAGCAGCTCGTCAAGCATCCCCACGGCCTTGTCAGCCACAATTACAGTACTTGTGGACAGCTCACTTATTTCACCTGCTGCCATACCGCTTCGCTCTGCAAGCTTGCGAACTTCGGAGGCCACAACGGCAAAGCCCTTGCCGTGTTCGCCAGCCCGGGCAGCCTCAATGGCAGCATTGAGAGCCAGCAGATTGGTCTGGCGAGCAATGTCTTCGATGATGATAATCCTCTCGGCGATTTGCTTCATGGCACCAACGGCCTGAGTAACAGCCCCGCCACTTTCTGAAGCTCTCTCCGCAGCCTTGGAAGCTATCTGTGCCGTCTTCTGGGAGTTCTCCGTATTCTGAGCAATGGAAGCCACGACCTCCTCAATGGAAGCAGACAATTCCTCAATGCTGGCAGCCTGTTCAGTCGTTCCCTGAGCCAGGGTCTCTGCCGTGGCGGAAAGCTCCTCACTCCCTGAAGCCACATTACCCACAGCACTGTTCACGCCATACACCACATCACGGAGTTTTATTACCATGTTGCCCATGGCTCCGAGCATCTGACCTATTTCATCACGACCAGGAGTATCAACGTCCTTGCTCAGATCTCCGTCAGCCAGGGCCTTGGACGTATTCAAAGCCACAGAGAGTGGCCGGGTAATCATGTGCGAAAGGGCAAGGCCGATTAAGAGAGCCAAAACCATGGACACGCCAATGCCGGAATAGATGGCCACGCGAGACTCCATGATCATTTCCTGCATTAACTCGTCAGCCACCGTTTCGATATCCGTGATGATCACCATCATCTCCTGACCGACTCCATCAGCCGCGATATCCAGGACATCAATATCGTCCAAAATCTGTATGTACTGGCGATGCCTGTCCATCAGCAGGGACGCTGCGGGCTGAAATATCTGGTCATGGATATGGTCAAGTTTCCCGGCCAGTGCATACAGGGCGGCATTATCAACCTTGGCAACCATCTCACCATCGACACTGCCGCCCTTTAAAAGAGCTTGGGACAACATGTCGAACTGTTCAAGGGTGGTCATATATTCTTTTTCTAACTCAGCCATCTCCTCAGCGGATTCGGCCTGAATAAATTCTTCCAGAGCAATACGGCTCAAACTGACGATAGTCTTTATTTCCATTACCATATCAGCCCAGGAAATTTCCTTGGAGAGAACCTCAAGAACATCGGTGTCGGAATTCAATTGCCTGTCCACAAATGCAAGGACTTCATCTTCAAAAGCTTCAGACGCCTCAAGTACCTCAAAATAGGACTCTTTCATCTTGTCCATGGAAATCTTGCGGTTGGCAATGACAAGATAGGATTCCAATTTGAGGGCCCGGACTTTTTCCATGCGCGGCTGAAACTCGACGTCGTGCATGGCCTGAGCCATGGCAACGTCTTGCCTGACCTTCTGATTATCCGTTGCATAGATATGGGCCTCATCCGTCTCGACCCCATCCAGAACACCTGCGGCAAACAGATTGAATCTCTTGCTGAATCCTTCGTGCTCGACCCAGACTTCGCTCAACTCATCCTTATTCTCGGCTCCAAGAATTTCCATGAGCATCTGCATATTGGACCGCACGGAAAGTTTCATCTCCAGGGACGCATCAACGACAGAGGCCGATGCGATCATGCTGCCCTGGCAATACTTGACAAAAATACCGGTAATCAAAAAAAGCAGTACAATAATCCCGAAACCGCCAATAATTTTTGCCCCTATACGAATATCAGCCATCTTCATAATAGACCTCCTCAGGTGTCAGGCAACCGTACACAGCATTTCAAAGCAAGGAGTTGATCAGTGCTTATTGATTGATTCCAGACTACTGACGTACACTTTTTAGTTCTATTATAATTATTCTGTTTAAATGGTAAGTGGCGGTATTTTATACTGTTTTAAATAATAAATTGGTGCCGAACACAATCTAACGACCTGTTTTTTAGAACGAGCGTCAGCACAACGAAGAAACCTGGTCATCATCATTTTCAATACCAAATAATTTATCGACAGCCAGCTACAGCCAATTCACATCCGCTTTGGGACGGGGCGGGATGACGCTGAACTGACGAACCGGTTTGCCAAGTATGAGTGCTCCAAACGCCTTGTACCCCTTTGGGATACCGAGGATGTGGCAAATGGCTTTGTCCCGGACGGCGGCCATGAGAACGTATCCGCACCAACACGCGCCAAGATCGTTCCCGGCGGCAGCCAATTCCAGATAGGTTGTCGCGATAACGCCGTCTTCCGCTGGAGTGATGCCCCGTCTGGGACCATAGGCCACGGCCAAGGCCGGAGCATGACGACAGACAAGGTCGGTTCCTTCATCCCAGGCGCGGACGAGACCCGCCAGATGCAGGGAAGCCGCCAGTTTACTCTCTCCCTCCACTTCATCGCGCATCCACCTGATTGTGGCCTCGGCAACTGTGGCCACTTTCTCTGGTGTCGCGGCCACCGCCCAGCGAACAGGCCGCGCATTATGTCCCGATGGCGCGTACTGCGTCAGGTTGATTAACCTTTCAAGCAGATCGCGGCCTATGGACTCATTGCGAAATGCCCGGACAGACCGCCGCCCCTTGAGAAAATGCTCCACCTGTTTGCCAGAGACTTTCAGTTTCCGATCCTTGAGAGTGCCCTCACCAAACTGATCAAGCTGGATCGAGCCCTGAGGACAGATGGCCATGCAATGCCCGCACCCGATACAATAGACAAATTTCTTCTTGTGCGACACAGGGAGCTGGTCCTCTTCAAACTCAATGCAACCTAGTGGACATTCAGCGGCGCACAGTCCCTCGCGCAGGCATTTGTCGGAATCTATGGTGAAAAGCGGCATCTGGACTCCAGGGTTATATTCTGAAAAAAGTATTCTGTCTTTTTACAGCGGACAAGACAAGCGATGCGTTGACCCGTCACCGGATTTCCCGTATCTCCTGACCCGATGGGATTAGCAAGATAATCAGATACCAACAAGATATACAGACCCGGAACACAACAAGGATATTTCGCATGAGCAATAAGCCTGACGCACCTGAAAAGGGCAAAGATTTCATCCGGCAGATCATCGACAAGGACAATGAGAGCGGCAAATACGAAGGCCGGGTGCAAACTCGTTTCCCCCCGGAACCAAACGGCTACCTGCATATCGGTCACGCCAAGTCCATCTGCCTGAATTTCGGCATCGCCCACGACTACAATGGCAAATGCAACCTGCGCTTTGACGATACCAACCCGGTCAAGGAAGATATCGAATACGTGGACTCCATTAGGGAAGACGTTGCCTGGCTCGGTTTCGAGTGGGACGCCAATCCCTTTGCCTCGGACTATTTCGAGAAGCTCTATTACATCGCCGAGCTGTTCATCAAAATGGGCAAGGCGTACATCGACCACCAGAGCGCAGATGAAATCCGTGAAAATCGCGGCACGCTCAAGGCTCCGGGGACCAACTCCCCGTACCGTGACCGCAGTGTCGAGGAGAACCTTGATCTTTTCCGCGCAATGCGGGCGGGTGAACTAAAAGACGGCGACTGCATCCTGCGCGGCAAGATCGACATGGCCGCCCCCAATGTCATGCTGCGCGACCCGGCCCTGTACCGCATCAAGCGCGCCGACCACCACCGCACCGGCGATACGTGGTGCATCTACCCCATGTACGATTTCACCCACGGCCTGTCCGATGCCATCGAAGGCATCACCCACTCGATCTGTACTCTGGAATTCGAGAACAACCGCCCGGTGTATGACTGGTGCGTGGACACGCTCATGGCAGGACTCAAACAACCCGAACTCTTTGGCGAGAACGAGACCATATATAATGAATTGGCCGGACTGCCCGGTTTCAACCAGCGGCCAAGGCAATACGAATTTGCCAGACTCAATATAACTGGCACCGTCTTGAGCAAACGCAAGCTCATTAAGCTCGTGCAGGAAGGATATGTCTCTGGTTGGGACGACCCGCGCATGCCCACCATTTCCGGTTTCCGCAGACGTGGTTTCACCCCGGAATCAATCCGTGATTTCTGTAACCGCATCGGCGTTGCCAAGGCCGACTCCACAGTCGAGTACGCCCTGCTTGAGCATTGCGTGCGGCAGGACCTCAATGAACGCGCCCCACGCTACCTTGGCGTCATGGACCCGGTCAAACTGGTCATCGAAAATTATCCCGAAGACCAGACCGACGAATTCTCCATGCCACTGCATCCCGAAGATGAATCATACGGGACTCGCGTGGTCCCCTTCTCAAGGGAACTCTGGATTGAACGTGCTGATTTCATGGAAGATCCGCCCAAAAAATTCTTTCGCATGGGACCGGGCCGGGAAGTGCGCCTGCGCTTTGCCTACTACGTGACCTGCACCGGGTTCGAGAAGGACGCGGACGGCAATATTACTGAGATTCGCGCCACCTACGATCCCGAAACCAAGGGCGGCTGGTCCAAGGATGGCCGCAAGATCAAGGGGACTATGCACTGGGTCTCGGCCAGACACGCCGTCAAGGCCGAGGTGCGCAACTACACCAACCTTTTTACCACGGACAATCCCAATTCCGTGGAAGAAGGCAAGACCTTTGTTGACTACGTGGACCCGAACTCACTGGAAACCCTGACCGACTGCTGGGTGGAACCCGCCCTGCTCGACATGGAACCGGGAACCAACTTTCAGTTTGAACGCACTGGCTATTTCTGCACGGATTCAAAGGATCACAAACCCGGAGAAAAACCGGTTTTCAACCGCACAGCCACCCTGCGCGACAGTTGGGCCAAGATTCAAAAAAAGATGGGGAAATAGCTAACCCCCAACAGATAGAGTGATAAAAGGCCGCACAACGCGACCTCAGACTGTGGACAAAGGCCGATTACTGCGTTTGCTGCAAAAAAAGATTAAACCCTCGCGTATGGGAACTACGCGTTGGTCCTGATCTTTTTTTGCGTTGCACCCGGACCTTTCTCAACAGTCTCCCGGAATAACTTTGTCGCACTCTGAAACCGCAGGACACGGCCTCTTTTTTTGTGTTCGGAGCGCAGCAAAACTAAAACACGACAAAATATTCCATAACTCGCTTGACATTGATTGCACAATCAATCTATATAAAACCAACGGACTGATTGCACAATCAATCGACGTAAAAAACGGCAAAAGGACCAACCAATGACAAAGAAAGAAGCGATACTGAAAGCGGCTCAGGAAGCCTTTGGGCAACTGGGATTCACCGCGGCCACCGTCAAGGATGTGGCCGGGCGGGCTGATGTATCGTTTGGTCTGGTCTCACACTACTTCGGCAGCAAGCAGGACCTGTTCCTGGCTGCCGGCTTTGACATGGCTGACCGCCTTATATGCAGTCTTGCCGAAGCAACTGCCGAAAGTCCCGACGGGCTCACGTCCATACGTCAATACATGTCCGCATATTTCGCATTTACTGATGAGCAACGGGACCGATTCCCGATCCTCCTCAGATGCTCCCCGTTCAGCCATATGGAGCCCGGCATCGATGCCGTCAAGGTGGCTGAAAAATTCAGTGCCTTCATAGATGAGCTGAAACGCTGCGTGTCGCAAGGCATTGAGGACGGTTCGATCCGCACCCTTCCCGTGGAGGAAACCGCGTTGATCATTTACGGCAATATTGTCGGTTCCGTCCGCACCAGTCTCCTGACGCCCTACAAATCCGAGGGTATATTCTCAGAGACCATCAATCACGTGATACGCAGCCTCAAAAACGGCCCTGATCAGGACGGCTGTTAACAAAACTCCTGAACCGACAAGGGACTTGTTTCCAATCACTGTCAAATAACGACATACATCATTAAGGATATACTATGTTTAACAACTTAACCGCCAAGAAAATACTGGATATCATCATCGGTCGCCAATGCTGGCTCCCCTACATCGAATCATGGAAGACCTGGGCTCAGGACTGGACCAAAAACTCCGATTCCTAAAAGCCTGATTGGAAAATCAGCTTTGCGAACTTGTTAAAAGTGACGCGAATAAAATCAGGACTGAAGCGTGTTCTTATACGTGACGGGCCGGATTTGATGAGCAACGAAACAATCGTATATTTTTTGAATAAATTTGCCCGGACCGGTTAATGGCCTCCTCCCATGGCACAAAGGATTGGACCGCAACCCACACCTGAACGCCAAATAAACACGGTTCGGATGCCCGGCATATCGGGTTTTAAGGGGAGTCGCTTTGGCGACTCCCCTCTTTTTTTGGTTCACCCAATCTCGATTGCACTTGGCTTTTCTTCTAACTTCCCTTCCGTGAGCTGCACCAGCGATTAAGGGTACTTTGGGTTAAAAGCCGACCAAGAAGAAAAAACGACTTTTTTCGTCCCTTTTTTTGCCCCAACAAAAAAAGGCCCCCCGTTCGGGGAGGACCGCCGTCAGGCATCTTATTTCTTTGACTTTTCTTCCTTTTTTCTTCCTCTCCTCACTTCATATTTAATGAATATAGAGAGGCAACTCTGTGCGGTATCTTTTCTGGAGAAGTACGCTCAACCAGAATGAGCCTTTTTTTCACACGTCTCCCTGCACCACCGTCGCATGCGCGACACATTTGTTGCATATGTCGCATTTCAATGTGTCGCATGCGACATATTACAACACATTATTTTTCATCATTAAAAATCTAGACTTTTTTTAACCATTAGTCTTTCTGCAAAATAATCAGAATAACACCCTGTTGGCACACCTGTTGCTGAAAGAACTTCACGTTTCAACGCACTAATGCACCAAAAGCTCGTGGGGGGCACAATGTTTGACAAAAACGTGACCAAAGTTGTTCAGGACTGCATTCTTGACAGTGGTATCCAGGCAAAGGTTGTGGCGAAAAAAATCAACAAACCCTACTCAACTCTCATGCGCGAAATCAATCCTTTTGACGTCAGTGCCAAGCTCGGCGCCGAAACCCTGCTTGAGATCATGAAAGTGACTCATGACATTCGTCCGCTTCAGTTCATGGCCACAGAGATGGGCTTTGCCCTCGACGGTGGCAACGCATAGCAGAGTGCTTACAGAGTGGGTTTACCCATACTCTGAAACGGTCTTTTCCAAAGTCTGCTCTCGCAATCATCCAAACCGCAGTCTTTTCAAGGCCGGGATTAATCTCCCGGCCTCGGGTTGCCAAGAAAGGCCCGATTGCATCGTTAAGTGATTTGTTTCCGAGTCTTTCGAGCCTTACAAAAACTTATGCCCTGGCATACTGCAAAAGTTCAAATTCGGACGTACAGGAGTACGTGTCGACCTTGAACTTTTTTTTGCGCCTAACTACTCGAACCTTTCTCAAGAACCTGCCAGAGTTAATTTTGTCAACAGCCTGAGGCCGGAATTAACTTCCCGGCCTTTTCTCATTTTGGACTGGTTCTGCTACTTTTTTTTTGCAGAGCAAGCAATGGGATTTATAATGGTTCTCTTGCATATTTTCCCTGAAAATCATATTGAATTGAAACGTATTCTCAAGCCCCAATGAAGTTGGACAATTGATGACACACGACAACACAAACAAGCACACCAAGGCCTATCCCCTTCGCCGCAGGGCCGCACTTGCCCAGACGGCCATCATAGCGGTGATCGTCTTTTGCTTCTCCTTTGCCGTCATTTTCTTCAACACTTACAGGCTAAACGCTCAACTGGAAGATCAAATCACAAGCATCTCACGGCTGGCAGAAACCAGCCTGGCAAGCTCGGTCTGGCAGGTCGATCACGCCTCGGCCCGTGATTTCATCGACGCCATGCTCCATGACGAATCCGTTGTCTTCGCCCAGGTTGTCACCGGTCGCGAAGTCATGGCTTCCAGATCAAGGCCAAAATACTCAGGTCAACCATTCAATTTCTTCAAGAACGACAGAAAGTTTTTAACAAGAACAGTCGAGATCAAAAAATTCGGAGATTGGATCGGTACATTCAATCTCGCCATCACCACCGCACGCATCGATCAGGAAATCCTGATCAACATCAGTGCTACCCTGATTTTGGCACTGGTGCTTATCCTCGCCATCTCCCAGACCACCATCTCTTTTGCCAGAAAACGTCTCTTCAACCCGCTCAAGTATCTGGAAGCCTCGGCCACAGCCATTGCCGACGGCGATCTGGATGCCGCCATCGACACCTCGGCACCGGATGAACTCGGCAATCTGGCCCGTGCCTTTGACGATATGCGGGAATCAGTGCGCCACCTGATCAGCGATCTTCAGGAAGCCAACGGGAAATTGCAGGATCATCGCAATGTTCTCGAAACCACGGTCAAGAAACGCACCGAAGAACTCAACCACAAGAATATTTCACTGAATCTGGCCCTTGAAGAAGTCCGAAAATCCAAGCAAGCCGCTGATGTAGCCAATCTGGCCAAGAGCAGGTTCCTCGCAAGCATGAGCCATGAAATCAGAACCCCCATGAATGCCATTCTCGGCATGGCCGACATTCTGTGGGAAACAAAACTGACCGAGGATCAGGAGCGATATGTTCAGGTATTCAGAACAGCCGGAGAGAGCCTCCTTGAGATTTTAAACGACATCCTTGACTTGTCCAAAATAGAAGCTGGACACCTCGAACTTGAGAAGACCAGCTTTAGCCTCGGTGAAGTGATAGACAAAACCTGTACCGTCATCGAACCCAAGGCCAAACAAAAACAACTGAAATTCGAATGCAGCGTAAGGCCGGACGTTCCAGACCGTCTGGTTGGCGACCCCACACGACTCAGGCAGATTCTCATCAACCTGCTCGGCAATGCGGTCAAGTTCACTGCCGATGGCACTGTACATTTGACCATTGAACGGGCACCGGGCCGCGATGGTGAAGCAATCCTTCAATTTTCAGTTTCCGACACGGGACTGGGCATCCCCACAGGCAAGCTCGCATCCATCTTTGACTCCTTCACCCAGGCAGACAGCTCCACCACCAGGGAATATGGCGGGACAGGACTGGGGCTTGCCATCAGCAAGCAGCTTGTCCAAATGATGAACGGACGCATCTGGGCAGAAAGCTCACCGGGCAAGGGAAGTACCTTTCATTTCACAGCCAGATTCGATGATCCGCACATAACCGAAGTGATTCAATCCGCGAAAAAACCGACACCTCAGCCTCAAGCCGAATTGCCCAAGGCAAATATCCTCATGCTGGAAGATTCCAAATACAACGCCTTTGTCATCCAGACATACCTGAAAAACACCCCCTGTCGCCTGACCGTGGCGGAAAACGGCGCAGACGGATTTGAGGAATTCAAAAAAGGCAACTGGGACATCATCCTCATGGACATCCAGATGCCTGTCATGGATGGGTACGAGGCAACCCGCGCCATCCGGGAATGGGAACGCGAACACAACCTGACCCCGCTCCCCATCGTCGCCATGACCGCCTACGCACTGGTCGGTGATGCGGAAAAATGCTTTGAGACCGGCGCGAATTTGCATCTGCCTAAACCCGTGAAAAAAAGCTCTCTTTTCGATATTATCCGCAGCCTGCTCGGAGACGAACAGCCAACCCACGGAACCTCGAACACTCCACAGGCCCATGAACTTTTTTCGACTGTAAGGGAAATTGTCACCGCGGCTCACACGGCCCTTTCAAGGGAAGACTACGCTTCCGTCAGGACTCTGGGCAGCGACCTCATGGACGAAGGAATAAGACTGTCCATGGATGCCATCACAAAACATGGAAAATCCTTGAGAGACGCTGCGACCGAGGGCACGGCCCCGGCCAGAATCGAACAGATTTTGACTGTTATTGCCGAATATATTGATCGTTTTGAAACAGTGTAATACACTACGCAACAATTGCCTTACAACTACGACCGGAGCGGACGATGAAGGACGTATGCCTGATCTGGTGCCACGGAGCACAAAGCCAGCCCTGGGGGAACAAAAGCAAATCCCTGGCAGACACGGCTGCTGCTGCGGGGCTCTCCATGGACGCCATTGATTTTCAGGATTTACCGCACGCTGACGACCGAGTGGCGCTCCTGCTCGAAAAACTGAATGAAATAAACAAACCGGCTATCCTGGCAGGTTCGAGCATGGGTGGATATGTTGCCTGTGCCGCGGCCAGACAGGTGAATATACTTGGCCTATTCCTGCTGGCCCCGGCCTTTTATCTTCCCGGATACGACAGGCATGTCTTTTCCGGCCTGCCGGAAACCATCAGCATCATCCACGGTTGGGACGATGAGGTGGTCCCGGTGGAAAACTCCATCCGGTTCGCCAAACTCCACAAGGCAAGCCTGCATATCATCAGGGATGAACACCGATTGGAGAACAGCACACTGGCTATCAACCAGTGTTTCACGCATTTTCTCGAAACAGTCAAACCTTAGAAAGCCGTAGCCACTCCATGAACACTGCACACGCAAAACAGACCTGTCTCGCCCTCTGGCTCATTACAATATTCATTCTGGCCGTCCCCTCCTATGGGGTTGCCGCTGAAGATTTCCCCCTGCGCCCCTATTACCCGGATGTTCCTTTTATCGGGACCAGCGAATTGCTTGATGTATACGATCAGGCCGTGGTGGTGGATATACGTTCCAGTTTCGAATATGACGTAGCCCGGATCAACAAGGCCATTCTTCTCCCGCTGACCGACAAGGATTTCGCGGAAAAATTGGAAAAACTGCGCGGGAAAACGGAAGAGGAACCGTTGGTCTTTTATTGCAACGGCCATTCATGTGCCAAAAGCTATCAGGCTGCCCAGCTCGCCGTCTCTCTTGGCTTCAAAGAGGTCTATACCTTTGACGGCGGTATCTTCGACTGGATCACCGCGGCCCCGGACAAATCCACCCTCATGGACGAAACCCCGGCCCGGACTGACCGAATCATCACCACCGGAGAATTCAAAAACCATCAACTGACCTTTGAGGAATTTGCTCAGGCAGCAAAACTCCCGAACACGGTGGTCATCGATATCCGCGACCCCTTCCAGCGCAATACCGTGCCTCGCATCGCCGGTATCCGAAATATCCCACTCGACCCCCTGCTGGATCTGGTGACCTCACGTATCTGGACGGAAAAACGACTGCTCTTTTTCGACGCAGTTGGTAAACAAGTCCGCTGGCTCCAGTATTTTCTCGAATCATATGGATATTTTGACTACGCGTTCCTCAACGGTGGCGTGCGGGCCATTGCCAATGACAAAGCCAAGATCAAGCCAGTCATAGGGACTGACAGAACGATCATCAGCAATCAGAAAATGCTGCTCCAGCTAACCACAGATCAGAGACTGGACAACAGCGACAGGAAGATCATCAGCTACCTGCTCGCCAACATCAAATTCAACAACTATGTCGTTATCGACCTGAAAGGAGCACGTACGACCCTAAAGGTCAGTACACACCTGCTCCTGAACTCAGTGAAAAAATTGACAAGGCTCAGGTATATCACACACTCTGTCATGCAGGAAACCCTGATCGTCCAGGTTGATCCGCGTCTGGCCTGGAAAGGAGATCAAGGTGACAAACTGTGGAAATCCAAGGTCAAGGAATTCGAGTCCGCGGTGAAGGAATAATCATGCATACGTATCATAAACCACTCGCAGCCAAAGCCGTGCTGCTCGTCATGGCTCTTGCTCTCCTGCTCTTTCCCGGACCTAGCTTTGCCCTGGAAAAAACGAGCATTATCCTGCAATGGCTCCCCCAGGCGCAATTCGCCGGATTCTATATGGCCGAAGAAAAAGGATTCTACACCGATGAGGGCGTGAGCCTGACCATGGTCCAAGGTGGGCCGGACATCATCGCCAGCGAATGGCTTGAAACAGGCAAAGTGGACTTTGCAACCATGTTCCTGAGTACAGGCCTCCTCAAACGAGCGACCATCCCGATCATCAACATAGGTCAGCTCGTCCAGAACTCGGCTCTGATGCTCATCACCAAAGCTGATTCCGGGATGACCAGCCCCAAGGATCTGGATGGCAAAAAAGTTGGACTTTGGGCCAATGAGTTCCAGATTCAACCCCGTGCCCTGTTCAAGCATCTCGGTATCTCGGTCACAGTCGTGCCGCAAAGCTCATCACTGGATCTCTTCCTGAGGGGCGGTGTTCAGGCTGCAACAGGCATGTGGTACAATGAATACAATCTGCTCTTTTCCTACGGCCTGGATTACACGGACCTCAGACCATTCCTCTTTCGTGATACAGAACTAAACTTTCCCGAAGACGGCATTTACACTCTGGAAACCACCGCCAATGAAAAACCGGAACTGTGCCGGGCTGTAGTTGCTGCCACAGTCAGAGGGTGGAAGTACGCCTTTGAGCACCCGGAGGAAGCCCTGGACACCGTCATGAAGCGGATGATCAAAAAAAACATACCGGCAAATCGAGCACACCAACGCTGGATGCTGGATCGCATGAAGGATATCATGATAACAGAAAATGGCGCACCCATTGGCGTCCTTCGCCAGGAAGATTTCGAGCGGGTCAAGTCCGTTTTGATCGACACCGGATTCATGACTAATGCCCCCATGTTCCCGGAATTCTACAGGGGACCTGTCCGATGAGTAGGCACCACGGCATCGCCTTCAAACTCGCGGCCCTGATCCTCTCCTGCACCTTTGTCATTGTGGCTGTCATCGTAGGCTACAACTACTACTATTCCCGTGACATCATCCTGCGTCAGGCCGAGGAAAATTCCAAGAACCTCGCGCAAGATACCGCCGGACGCATTGATTCCGTACTCATCACAGTGCAAAAAGTCGCAGACAACATCGCCTTTTCCCTGGAAGATGCCACCCTTTCCAAAAAAGAACTTCTCGACCTGAACAAACGCGTTCTGGCCAACAACCCGGAAATATACGGTATGGCAATCGCCTTTGAACCCTATTTCCTGGAAGCCGACAAACTTTTCTTCGCACCCTACTACTATCGATCCGGTGGCCGTATTTCCTTTTCCATGCTCGGCAGCCCGGACTACCGATATTTCTACATGGACTGGTATCAGATTCCCAAGGAACTGGAACGACCGGTCTGGACCGAACCGTATCATGACAGTGGCGGCGGCGGAGTACTCATGGCTACCTATTCGGTACCATTCTTCTGCACGGTGGACGGGGAAAAAGTCTTTGCGGGTGTCGTCACAGCCGACATCTCTCTCGACTGGCTCGAAGACATGTTGCAAAATATCAAAATCTACGACACGGGTTTTGCATTCCTGCTCTCCCGGCATGGCACGTTCATCACCCACAAGGACCACAATCTGGTCCTCAACCAAACAATCTTCACCCTTGCTGAAGAACTCAAGTCTCCACGGCTCCGGGATATCGGCCAGAAAATGCTGGCCGGTGAAAGCGCTTTCGTACCCATGGACGAAATCTTCAGCGAATCCAAACAGTATCTCTTCTACACGGGACTCCAATACGGGGGCTGGTCGCTGGGCATCCTCTTCCCAAAAAACGAAATGCTGGCAGAAGTGCGAAAACTCTCCAATGTCATGAGCCTGATCGGAATCGTCGGGTTCATCATCCTCGCCATGCTGATCATCTACATCGCACGCAAGATCACCACCCCCCTGAGAAAGCTCTCAGGATCGGCTCTGGAGATTGCGTCCGGTAATCTGGATATCCAGTTGCCTGAAATCACCAGTCAGGACGAGGTCGGCGATCTGGCCGAATCCTTCAAGATCATGAAGGATTCTCTCAACGAATATATCGCGAACCTGACGAGCACCACAGCCGCCAAGGAGCGCATCGAATCGGAACTCCGGATCGCACGCGAAATCCAGATGGGAATCCTGCCCAAGCTCTTCCCGGCCTTCCCGGAACGGCCTGAATTCGATGTATTCGCATCCATTGAACCAGCCAAGGAAGTCGGCGGCGATCTCTATGATTTCTTCTTCGTGGACGACGACCATTTCTGCTTCCTGCTGGGCGATGTCTCAGGAAAAGGCGTGCCTGCGGCATTCTTCATGGCCGTGACCAAGACCCTGCTCAAGGTCGTGTCCGAAAGAGGTCTCGACCCCGGCGACATCATCACCAAAGTCAATTCCGATCTGGCGGCAGAGAATGAATCCTGCATGTTCGTCACGCTGTTTCTGGCCATCATGGACATCAATACCGGCGAAACCAGGTACGCCAACGCAGGCCATAATCCACCGGTCTACATGCCTTGCAACGGCAAGCCAGAGTGGATTCCGCCTCTGGGCGAACCCGTGGCAGGAGTCATGGAAGGCATGAAATACTCCACCAAGACCATGACCATGCACCCCGGCGATATCATATTCATCTACACAGACGGCGTCAGCGAAGCCATGAACCCGGAAAATGAGCTCTACTCTGATGAACGGCTCATGGATACGCTGACCGCCATGAAAAACCCCTTTGCCCCTGAACTGGTCAAGGAGATAGATAAATCCATCAAGGTCTTCACCCGTGGCGCAGAACAATCCGACGATATAACCATGCTTGCCATGCAATTTTGCGGCAAATGTGAAAAAAAAGAACAAGGAGAATAGAATGAATTTTACCGATACGAAAAAAAGTAATGCACTTGTTGTCAATGTGACAGGCCGCATGGATGCCATCACAGCCCCGGAATTCGATGCCCAGTGCCAAAACTGGCTAGATGCCGGAGAAACCAAAGTGGTGGTGGATCTGGGCGACCTTGAATACATCAGCTCCGCAGGCCTACGAAGTATCCTGGCCGCTGCCAAACGGCTCAAAGGCTCGCAGGGCGAACTGCTCTTTTCCGGTCTTTCCGGCATGGTCGAAGAAGTCTTCAATGTTTCCGGCTTTGCCGCCATGTTCAAGATCTACAAAACATCCGAAGAAGCTCTGGCGGGGTAACATAATGTCCACCATTCGCGCCAAGGCAGACCTTTCGAGTCTGCCGACCATCCGGGACTATGTACTCTCCACTGCCAGACAAGCCGGGATTACGGGTGAAGTGCCGCCAAAGCTCGATCTCGTACTTGAGGAAGTTCTGGTCAATGTTGCCAGCCACGCATACGGCTCCGGCCGCGGAGAGGTGGAAGTGGAATGCATGGTGCAAGACAATCCTGATTCCGGGTCGCGCACATTCTGCCTCGAACTGCGAGACTGGGGCACCTACTTCGACCCTCTTGAAGCTGACACGCCGGATACCACCGCCAACATCGACGAACGCCCCATCGGCGGCTTGGGCCTGCTGCTGGTCACCACCCTGACCGACCATTGCTCATATACCCGCCAAGGAGACATGAACATCCTGACTTTGTGTTTTAACGTCTAAACCCGCCCTCCATATGCCTTAACGAGTATACACGCCAACCACCTGCCATCTTTGAGAAAATTGTTTTATTAACTGTTTTTTCACAAAAAAAACACCCCTGTTTCTCAATTTTCGTTGACGCAAATTGAAAAATAAGGGTAACTTTATATACAAGGCAGAAAATTTCTACATGTGGGGGATAAACATGTTCGAAGAGAATCTGACTAAAAAGATGCAGGATGTGGTTCTGGAGGGAAGAATTGCCGCTAAGGAAGTCTCCCGCGAGATCAAGAAGCCGTATTCAACACTGCTTCGAGAACTCAATCCGTTCGATTCACATGCCAAGCTGGGCGCGGAAACCATGTTCGAGATTGTGAAGGTGACACACAACGTCGCCATCCTCGAATTCATGGCCCGCAAACTGGGGTACACACTCATGCCTGTGGAAGACATGAAGGCGCACAAGGTGACCGAGCGTATGCGCCAGGCTGCTACCATGTAGCCTGCCCAGCCAAACTCTCAACCTCTTTCACGTACACCCGGAGCATGGATAATCCCATGCTCCGGGTGATCGGGCCTGTACGTCAGGAATTTGGCTTTTGTGAAACAACCGAGAAATCAGAATTTCACAGGCAATTTACTGTTGTCTTTTGACTTTTCACTCTAATTGGTTTCAATTAGTTATTGCACACAAACTTTCGAAGGAGGAAGGGTATGTCCCAGGATACATTCAAAAAAGCACTCGCCATCGGTCGCCCACCAAACGTTGTCAAAAACTTTCCTGGCTCTCAGGCGCTACTCGTCAGTGGCAAGGTTATTGACCGGGCCATGATCGAAAAAGGCAAGGCCATGACCATCGCAGCCAATGGCCGCAACATTTTCATCATCAAGGGCGCACTCATGGCTGCCCAACGCGCCAATGCGGCCATCATCATCGAGATCGCCCGCAGCGAAGCCACCTACTGCCCGACCACATTGTGGAACATCGCACGCAGGGTCGATTATCTCTGTAACAAACTTGGCATCACCATCCCGGTAGCCATCCACGCCGACCATTACTTCATGAAAAAATGGGATGATGTCGCCGTTGCCAAGGCGGAAATCCCGTCCCTGTTCGACACAGGCATCACCTCCATCGCCATTGATGCCTCGCACATGACCGATGACCTCAACCTGCTCGCCAACATCGAAGTCGGCCCTTCCATCCCTTCATGGGCCGGGTACGAAACCGAGATTGGCGAAATCAAGGGAGCCTTTGGCCTGTCCACCCCGGTGGAAGCCAAATTCCTGGCGCAGGGTCTCAACGCCCATGGCATGTGTGCCGACTGGATCGCGCTGAACAACGGCACCACCCACGGTATCGAGGCGTCCGGTGAAGGTATTCAGGTCGAGCTGACCGCTGATGTCCATAAAGCTCTGGCCCCTTACGGAACTTCCGGTGCACAGCACGGCACCTCCGGCAATGATTCCGCCCGCCTCAAGGAAATCGCTGCCCAGACCCAGACCACCAAGGCCAATGTCGCCACCGCTCTCCAGATGATTTCCTGGGGCGTCAAAGTCAACGATTTCGGTAATGCCATCATGGACGGCGACCGCTTTGACAAAGTTCCCGGCGAAGGTGTTGCCGATGAAATATGGGAAGAGATGGTCGAATACGCCGATGCCAACGGCATCAAAGGCGGCGATTACAAGAAACTCAACCTTTCCTTTGAACGCCGCTGGCAAGCTCAGAGTCCGGTCATCCGCGAACGCATGGCCAAGGCTGTAGAGGACTTCATCCACTACATGCTGGTGGATGTCTTCAATGCCGCGGATACCGCGCCCATCGCCTGCGACCTGATCCTCAAAGCTGAATCCTACGACCTCGGCCCCAAGGTCGAGAAGTTTGAAGATCCCTCAGATTGGACCGAAAAGAAAATCAAGGCTCGCGCCACAGAAATCGACACGGACAAAGGCCCCACCGGCGACTTCGACGATTAAACTGGTTCAGGGGTGTCATCTGCTTCGTTGCAGTAAAAAAGCCAGACCCTCGCGTATTGGAATACGCTTCGGTCCTGGCTTTTTTACGCGCCTCACATCTAACACCCCTGAACCAGTTTAACCTACCGGGGAAACAAGATAACCGGGCAGAAACACAAAAAAAAGATCGGTAATACAAGAAAAACCAGACCCTCGCGTATTGGAATACGCTTCGGTCCTGGCTTTTTTACGCGCCTCACATCTAACACCCCTGAATCAGTTTAACCTACCTTGGTATATAGCAGCTCCCTTGCCAGCAGGGCTGGCAAGGATCGTTTCCGATTAAGACACCGCCACATAAAGCGAAAAACGACTTTGTCACACCGAAGGGTGATCAAGTCGTTTTTCGCTTTATGTGGCAACCGCCGGAGGCAGATTGGGGTCCAGGGGTTTCAGCCCCTGGCAGGTCCAGGACAGCGTCCTGGTCTCCATGAAATGGTCCCCCGGAAAGGCCGCCGGAGGCCCCCCAAATTCAACTATACATTGAACAAAAAGTGAACCACATCTCCATCGTGCATGGTGTAGTCTTTGCCTTCGACGCGCAGGACGCCTGCGGTGCGGCAGTTGGCTTCGGAGCGGTGTTCGACGTAATGATCGTAGCTGATTACCTCGGCCCGAATGAAACCGCGCTCGAAATCGGTGTGGATGACTCCGGCTGCTTGTGGGGCCTTGTCGTCAATATTGATAGTCCAGGCACGGACTTCTTTTTCGCCAGCGGTGAAGTAGCTGATAAGCCCCAAAGACTTGAAGCCAGTGCGGATAATCTGGTGCAGGCCGGATTCCTCGATGCCGTAGGATTCCATGAACTCCTGATATTCTTCGTCTTCCAATCCGACCAGTTCTTCTTCCATCCGAGCGGAAATCTTGATGAATTCTGCCCCTCGCTCCTGAGCGAGTGTGCGAACTGTTTTCACGTAGTCGTTATCTTCGGCCACACCGTCTTCATCGACGTTGGCACAATAAATGACGTTCTTGGCGGTGATGAGATGAAGCTCGGCCAGAATTTCGGCAAGGGCCTTGAGTTCTTCGGGGAAAGTGCTGACGGGCTGCCCCTGATCCATGTGGGCGATCAGTTTTTCAGCCGCTTCGATTTTCGGGGCCAGGGTTTTGTCGCCCTTGAGCATTTTTTTCATTCTCTCTACCCGACTTTCCAGAACCTGAAGATCGGCCAGAATCAGCTCGGTTTCGATAATCTCGATGTCGCGCAAAGGGTCGATGGAATTGGCCACGTGGATTATGTCATCGTTGTCGAAACAACGCACCACATGCAGAATGGCCTGAGTCTCGCGGATGTTGCCGAGGAATTTGTTGCCAAGTCCTTCGCCCTTGCTGGCTCCGGCCACTAGACCGGCGATGTCCACGAAATCCACGGTGGAACTCTGCACCCGCTGGGGCTTGACCAGTTCGGACAGAACGTCGAGACGAACGTCCGGCACCGGGACCACGGCCTTGTTCGGTTCGATGGTACAAAATGCGTAGTTGGCACTCTCGGCATTCTGGGCCTTGGTGAGAGCGTTGAACAATGTGGACTTGCCGACATTGGGCAGACCGACGATACCTATACTAAGTGACATGAGTGCTCCTGAAAAATGAATTGCCGAGGAAT
>JAFLJW010000196.1 GCA_022712815.1 Pseudodesulfovibrio sp.
TCGATTGAGTTCCTGATAGCGAAAAAGAATAGTGGTCCATGCACCCTTGGAAAGGATGACTTTGTCCAACTCCTTGACAATGAGCTGATCTTCCTCGGAATAATTGATCGTGATTTCGTCCACATTTGTTGCCATGATGCACTCCTTGAAATATATATTGTCCGCTTTAAAAAGCGGCAGGGGGGTACCCATACATATGTACCAGCCAAAGGGCAAGCCCGGACCGTATGGATAAACGGGACACCCATCTCCCCCGTCGGAACCGTTGATTTCAATCCAGCTCCGGGGATATTTTTTTTCATGAAAACCTGAAACAGGAAGTATTCCCAAATATTTTAAACTGTATTGACGAAATATCCAACATAGCGTAATGGCAAACTTAATTCATTAGCCCATTCACATCGTTCTTTGGGTCTGCGGTCAATGAATATCGTATTGGCGCAGGAGGATATTGGCCTCTGGTCGGATTCATCTCCGACAACTAGCGGCTGCATCCCTCCCTTTTTTCCGGATTATTTTTTAGTTGGAGTTTTTTACGATGAAAAGCATTTACGTTGGGAATCTGCCTTTTAGTGCCTCTGAGGGTGACGTCCGCGACCTGTTTACCCCTTACGGTGAAGTTTCGTCCGTGAAACTCATCGAAGACCGCGAAACTGGCCGCCTGCGCGGATTCGGCTTTGTCGAGATGGAAGACGAGGGGGCCATGGCAGCCATCGAGGCCCTGGACGGCAATGACATGGGCGGACGGGCCTTGAAAGTCAATGAAGCCAAGCCTCGCGCACCTCGGCCCAAATATTAGGGCGTGTCAACACGCCCTGGCAGCGACTTATAGCTCGCTTTTTTCCTGACCCGGCGCAGTTGCGACCGGACCAGTTCTCACTTGACTGACGCTCTCTGGTGTCCGCAGGTTTTTTGCGCCATAATATTCAGATTGTTATGATCAATCTTTGACGGCAAAACAGGACCTCTACTCGTCAGCAAACCCGTACTTGACGATGACCAGCGTGATGTCATCAACGGGTCTGGCTCCGCCGGTAAAAATACTGATCTCTTTGAAGACTGCGTTCAGGATGGCCTGAGCGCACTCTTTCGCGTTATCACGCAGCACCATCTTGAACCGCTCCTTGCCAAACATCTCGCCCTTGAAGTTTCTGGATTCCCAGATGCCATCCGTGCCGATGGCGATGATCTGGCCGGGAAAAAGGTCATTGGTATACTCTTCGTACCGGGACTCATGGATGACCCCAAGGGGCAGGGCCGAGGTTGTCCCGCCAAGTTCGGTGAATACATCGTTCTCAGGGCAATAGATCATGGCCGGGTCATGCCCGGCACGGACCCATTTTGCCGTCTGCTTTTCCGGGTCGAGCTTGAGATAGAACAAGGTCATGAACCGCCCCGAACCATAGAGATCCTTGGCCAGATGGCGATTCATCTCGGTGATTATCTGGGACGGGCTGCCCGGCTGGGATGCCCGCATGCGCAAAAAACCCCGCGCCGTGGTCATGAGCAGGGCCGCGTCCACGCCATGACCGGAGATATCGCCCACGGCGATCGACAGGGTCGGATGTTCAGGGTCATGATCTTCCAGATAATCATAATAGTCACCGCCAGCGATTTCGCTGGCAACGGACGAACCAGCCACATCAAGGCCGGGTATGACAGGCGGCGAATCCGGTTGCAGGCTTTTCTGGACCTCACCCGCCAGCTCTATGGCTTTTTTCTGTTCGGTTATATCAGTCACAAACGCCACATGGCCTATAAATTCGCCAGCTGCATCGAGCAAGATGTTTGCATTGATCAGGATCGGAACTATATGACCGTCCTTGTGAATCATGTCCCCTTCAAACCGGAGGTATTCCTGCGTCCTGAACCGCTCCCGATTGGCTTTCAGAAAAAGCCGGTACTCCCGAGTGGCGAAATCCTGAGGCCGTTTGCCGACCAATTCATCACGATCATAGCCAAGCATGCGGCAATACGCGTCATTGACCTCAAGAATGACAATATCTTCATTGAGCAGAAGATACCCCTCACCCGCGCCTTCAATGGTGCGCCGGAACTTGAATTCACTGCGGGACAAGGCTTCTTCGGCTTCTTTGCGACGAGAAATATCCATGAGAACGCCCTGATTGAACAAGGGCGAGCCATCAGCATCACGAACCACCGAGGTCTCGTCGGATATCCATCGGACTTCGCCGTCAATCGTCTTGATACGATATTCCTGCGCGTATTCCGCAACGTCGATCTCTTTGTATCGCTTGATTTCTTCGCCAATGCGCTCCTGATCGTCAGGATGGACGATATCCCTGAACGTGGTCTCGCCGGACATGAAGGCTTCTACCGAATACCCCCACTGGCTGAGATTCTCGGAGACATAGACCAGCCTGGGATCTTCTCCCGCAAGACGTCGAAAAAGCACTGCGGGCGAGTTTTCCACGATCAGGCTGGCCAGCCCAAACTTTTCCCTGGCCTCCCTGAGCTGCTCGATCTCATTGATACACTCCACGCCGCACACCTCGGCCCGTTCGAGAACGTCCGCTTCGCACGCAGAGAGTCTGGCCCGAAGCCCGGCCAGCTCGATAAGCAATTCTTCTTGGGTCTTGTCACTATCTCTGATCATATTTTCCGGGTGTTTATTTGATTACTGCCTGCCAATTCTACGACAATAAGGAGTTCTGAAAAAGACGCAAGAAAAACCGGACTGCATCTCCCCAATCGGGACAGAATCCTCTTTTCTGGCTCATCCGGGTTGAGCGTACTCCTCCAAAAATTGTCGCACAGAATTACCTCTCCATCTTCATTAAACATGAAGATGGAGAGGTAATAAAAAAGTACGCTTAATCTGGATAAACCTGATTTTCCCGCAGCATCCCTGAGGCATAAATTCTTGCAAACCTCGAAAGACTCGACAACAATTCACTTAACGCCGCAATCTGACCCTTCCCAACAACCTAACTACAAAACCCGACAACCATCCTCGGTCACCAGCACTTCGTATTCCCAGCGGATTCCGCCCCATGCCGGGTCGTACAGGCCGGGTTCGACGGTGACGATCATGCCAGGTTTGAGGATTCCCTGCGATACTCTGCCGAGGCTCGGCGGTTCGTGGGTTTCAAGGCCGACACCGTGACCGAGGCCGTGGGTGAACATGGCTTCGACACCAGCTTTTTCAAAGACAGCGTAGGAGGCCAGATATGCTTCGCTATAGCTCAGTCCGGGTTTGATGATGTCTATGGCTGCCTGCTGGGCGGCGCGGACCAGATCCATGGTTTTCTTGAACCGGTCGGACGGATTGTCGCCCACCCAGAAGGTCCGGGTCTGGTCGGAATTGTAGTCCATGAACCGGCAGCCGGTGTCGATCAGTACCAATTCGTTTTCGCGGATTTTCGTCTCGCCGGGTATGGCGTGGGGCAGGGCCGCGTTCGGGCCGACCCCGACTATGGACGGAAAGGCCATTCCCTCGGCTCCGTGTTCGCGGAAAAACTTCTCCACTTCCCAAGATATTTCCAGCTCGGTCCGGCCCGGAACGAGCTGATCTTCGATGTAGTCAAAGAGGTCATGGTTGAGCCGGATGGACTCCTCCATGCGCCGGATTTCGTCTGCATCCTTGATGATACGCAAACTTTCCACAACATTTTCCGTGCTTGTCAGGGTGACAAATTCGCACAGCTTGTCGTAGTCGAACAAATGCAGTGCCTTTGGCTCGAAACCCATGGAGGTCACGCCTTTGCCCTCGAGGAAGGCGCAGACTTCCGCCTGTTTTTTTGAGCTGTAGATGTAAAGATTTTCTTCGGGCCAGACTTTTCTGGCCGCATCGGTATAGCGGGAATCGGTGAAAAGATAGTCGTCGCCGTCAGCAGTCACCACCAGCCAGCCCACGCATTCGTTGCACTGGGGGTCGTGCAGCTCAAAGCCGCTCAGGTAGTACCGATTGGCAGCGTGTGAAACGAGCAATGCGGGAAGCTCGCGTGCCTTGAGTTCGCGTTTGAGGGCCTCACGCCGCTGTTCGAAAACGGAAGTATTCATATATTACCTGATTGTTTCTTGAAATTTTAAGATTGTTCAAAAAGGAATGAGTGGCAAATGACCGACAACGCCGCAATCAGCCCTGTTTTCAACAGTCGTTAATCTAAAATATACGTTGTCTCGGGCGCACCGGTTATCATGCGCTCGGCCCATTCCACGCCCTGCATGACCGAATGGTCCATGTTGGACACTTCATACTTCCAGCCGCCGAAACGACCACGGGAGTAGATATCTTTTTCTTCCAGCCTCGGCTGAATGACCTTGAGTGCGCCATCGCGCTCAAGACAGGGTACGGGATAGCCGTAGTCCACGCTGATGTCCCATTTGGTGCAGATGTCGTCCTTTCTGGCCGCGTCCATCATGGTGGTGTTTACCAGACCCTCTATGGTCCGGTCCATTAATTCGTCCACATTTTCCGGCTTGTGTTCGGAGAATGAGGACTCGCACATGAAGGCCAGTTGTTCGCCGGGCCGGGCCACATTGTTCGGCGAATAATTATGAAAATTGGTCACGCGATAAAAGGGTGAATCCGCTTCGGGATAGTACATCCAGCAACGGGAATTTCTTTCCTTTTCTTCCTTGATGTCGAGGCCCACGCCAGCCACGTACACGGAATTATGCGTCAGCCTGCCAGCCGCGTCGATCATGGCGGGGTCTTTTTCCGTCAGCCACCGGCTCGTCAGGATATCAACGGGTGCGGTGTTGAGAATGACATCGTACTCGACCTCAAGCCCCTTGTCAGTGGTTGCGATTTTCTTGTCCGCATCAATGGAAACCACGGACTGGCCGTACTCGATGCGTTTTTCGATCCTCTTTGCCATGCGCCGGAAAATCTCGCCGGTGCCGCCGTGCAGCGGGAATTTGAAGGTGTTATTTGGTCCCCAGGCAACATCGTCCTGTTCCATGATGATGTTTTTGAGCACCTTTTTCAGGTCAACGACACTGACGCGCTCGCCGATCCAGCCAAACTGCATCAGTTCCGGCGGAGTGGCCCAGACCTTGAAGTTATACGGATTCATGAAATGCCGGGCAATGCCGGCTCCGAAGATATGCTTGATCCACTGCCCGAAGTCGGCAGGGGGCATTGTCTCTCGATTACCCGGCAGCAAGCCTTCAACGCAATCCCAGCGGACCTCTCGCGGCAGGTAGCGGATATTGTTCTGGAACGGATACGGAACCCATGTGCCGCTTGAGCGAACCCAGGACTCGCGTTCGTGTTCAAGCCGTTCGTCGCCCAGCAGAGAATCCATGAGGTCGTCGAAGTATTCATAGTGCGAAAAGACTACATGCCCGCCAATATCCCAGGTAAATCCCTTGTCGTCCTTGAAACTTGAAGCCAGCCCGCCAGCATGGTTGTCTTTTTCCAGCACGAGATAATCGTCCATGCCGAGTTCTTTGAGTCTGCGAGCCGCGCCCAGCCCGGTAGGGCCTGCGCCGATGATCAGGTATCGAGTCTTCACGATTGGTCCTTCTGTTTCGTTCCAGGGGAATATATTTCCAATTCCACCCGGTTAATCAAGTTTGATGCCAACCGTTTTTTGCCGATCCCTGAGGCCCTTGCTTACCTCAATCTCTTGGCGAATTCCGAGACCATTATGGCCCCGGCCTGGGCCACATTGAGTGAGTCGAACTCTCGCAAAAATGGGATTTCAAGGCTGCCGTGGGCGAATTTGGAGACGCCGGGACGGATACCTTTTTCTTCGTTGCCGAGGATGAGTACGGCAGGCATTTTCAGCTCGGCGGTATAGATGTTCTCGGCACCTGTAACGGCCCGGGCGCAGTAGAGATGATAGTCGTAGTTGACGCAATCCTTCATGGCGTTGGCGAGATTGCCGACCTTGGCCACGGGCAGCTTGTTGAGTGCTCCGGCACTGGAGCGCATGGCTCCGGCACCGAGATAGGCCCCGTGATGCTGGCAGACTATGAGTCCGGCTCCGCCAAGGGAGTAGAGGGTCCGGGCGAGTACGCCGACATTGCCGGTATCCTGCACCTTGTCCAGGGCGATGATCAGCGGCAGGGGGGCATCCACGGCCTCTTCGAGCATCTGTTCGAGCGGCGTGTAGGACAGGGCCGCGCAACGGGCGGCGATTCCCTGATGGTTGCCGCGATACATGTAGTCCAATTCCTTTGCATCCACGGACTTGTACGGCACATTCCGGGTCCGGCACAGTTCGAGAATCTCCTCGACCCCCTTGTCCTGACGGCCTTTGCGAAAGGCAACGAAGTCCACTTTCTGTGGATCATCCATGAGCAGTTCTTTCACCGGCTTGTTGCCAACTACGTAGATTTTACCATCTTTTTTATCCCGGCCGCTATTTTGCATAAATATTCCTTGTAAAAAAATGTGCGGAAGAGTGCTGCACATGGTTGCGCTTCGCACCGCGACTATGTAGGGGTTTTACGCCGCTATTGCAATCTGTGGCAAGGTGCGATAGCAAATATGCACAAACCTTATGTAATCAAGACATTTTCTAGACTTTCCACTTTGTTTTATCTCTGATAATGAAGTGCAGGAAGCCGGAGGAAAATTTGGAACTATTCAAATCTGTGCGCCTGCTGGCCGTGATCCTGCTTATCGCAGGATTGGTGGCTGGTTGCGCTACGAAAAAATCGGTCGATGTTGCCATAACCGAACCGGTGGTCAGCGAAGTCCCGGACGATGCCGAGGCGTTGGACCCGGAAGTCGCCGCCACTCCCGAGATTGACGAGGACCTGACTCAAACCGAGCAGGCTGTCCTCAATGCCCGGTTCGGCCTTCTTTTCGACCTAGAAGCCCACGACACCAAAGAAGTTGAAAAATACTTCAACTATTTCAACCACAAAGCCCGAAAGACAATGGTGCGCTGGCTGGAACGTTCCCAGCCCTACCTGCCCTATGTTCGCCGCGTCTTCACCCAATACGGCCTGCCGCAGGACCTTGTGCTGCTCCCGTTTGTCGAGTCCGGCTATAATGTCCGCGCCTATTCATGGGCCGGTGCTGGTGGCATGTGGCAATTCATGAAAGGCACGGGCCGCCTGTATGGTCTCAAGTCGGATTGGTGGATTGATGAACGCCGTGACCCGTACAAGGCCACTGACGCCGCCGCCAGACATTTGAGGGACCTCCATGATCGTTTCGGCGATTGGTATCTCGCCCTGGCCGCATACAATGCAGGCGAAGGCAAGATTTCACGCGCATTAAAACAGGCCGGGTGCGACGATTTCTTCGAGCTTACCAAGAAAAACGGCAGGCTCTCACGCCGCGTCCGCCTCAAGACCGAGACAAAGCATTATGTTCCCAAGTTCATCGCCATCTCCAAGATATTCCAGAACCTCGACACACTCGGCTTCAAGCCCGTATCCTGGGACATGGAGACGGAGATCGTACCGGTCAAGATCCCCGGCGGTACAGACCTGCTGGCTCTGGCCCGTGCAGGCGGCATGACATGGAACGAATTCCATACATACAATTCAGCCTTCCGCCGTCAGGTCAGCCCGCCGCATATGGTGGCCACGGCCTATCTGCCTGTGGCAAAAGCCGACAAGATGATGGCCTATCTGGCTGATCCCAGTTCCAGACCGTATGCTGGCTATACAAGGCACCGCGTCCGCTCCGGCGATTCATGGTGGCGTATTTCCCGCAGATATCACGTGCCGGTTTCGGTGCTGAAAAAGGTCAACAACACCCGTTCCAATACCCTGCGTCCCGGCCAGCACGTCATGGTTCCGGGGAACAGCACTGGCCGGGCAGTCGCCTCTTCCCGTTCTTCAAGGTCAACGGCCCAGGCCCGTGCCATTGCCGCCAAGCGCGGCAACTATGTGGTCCGCTCCGGTGATACCCTGTGGTCCATTTCTCGAAAATTCGGGACCACGGTGAGCACCCTCAAACGGTCCAATGGTTTGCACACAAGTCGCCTCAAGGTCGGACAGAAAGTCTACATCCCCAATAATTCGGGGGCTGCGACCAAGCAGGCGGTCAAGGATGCCCAGACGGTCAAGAGCCAACTCGTCCATTACAAGGTTCGCCGAGGCGATAACCTCTCCACCATCTCCCGCAAGTTCAGCGTCAAGGTATCCGACCTGCGCAAGTGGAACGCCCTGAACCGCAAAGGCACAATCTACGCCGGGCAGAGACTCAAGGTGTACGTCCGGTAGCACCCCACAAAGAGAATGAAAAAGCCCCGTCTGGATAGTCAGGCGGGGCTTTTTAAATTCTAGCGTCTAGAATTTTGTCTCTAAGATGGCGTATTCTTATTTTTGATAAAATGTTCGCGGCACAATTTTTCAGCAGGCTGCTATAATTTCTGGAAGACCGTGGGTGCTACCTGTCGAATCGGAAGCTTCATGCCGGACAGGCTTTCGGAATGGCCGATGAAAAGATAACCGTCTTTTTTCAGGTTGTTGCAGAACTTGTTGAAAAGCACCAACTGAGTTTCACGGTCGAAATAGATAACCACGTTACGACAAAAGATGATGTCCTGCTGTTCCGGCAAGCGGAAATTTTCCATGAAATTGAGACGCTGGAAGGTAATTTTATTACGCAGGCATTTGTCCATCTTGATCAGCGGATTGCCCTTGTTTTTGCCTTTAAGCACATACTTTCTCTTCATTTCCATGGAAATTTCGTCTGCCTTGTCTATGGAATAGACGGCCCGCATGGCTTTTTGCAAAATCTCGCGTGAGATATCGGTCCCCAAAATGGAAAAATCGAATCCACCATTTTTGGCAGCCCATTCGGAGAGAACCATGGCCAGGGTGTACGGTTCTTCGCCGCTGGAACAACCTGCGCTCCACAGCTTCAACTTTTGCCCGCGACCACCAATTCCCCTGCGCCAGAGATCGGGCAAGACAATGTTGTTCATGATATCCCAGTGCTTGGGCTCACGGAAAAAATGAGTGGTATTGGTGGTGACCACGTCGATCAGGTGCGACCGTTCCTGTTTTCGGCCTTCTTCGGAAAAAACATAGTCGCAGTATTCCTTGTAGGAATGCATGCCGAGCGCGCGTAGCCGTTTCTGGAAACGGGATTGGAGCAACACTTTCTTGCTGGACGGCATTTTGATACCGAACTCGGACTGAATGAGGGCGCTGAACCGCTTGAACTCGCCATCACCCATTTCCGCACGAAAAAGGCGCATGGACTGGTTCATGGACTTTTTCAGCGCATCGTCATCGATAGGTTCGGTGTTTTTCTGATTTGTCATCCGCTAGTTCTCGTTCGTCTTATGTCCATTTAGCGATGCTCTTGGTCTTCTGCAAAATTATTCAATCTTACCTTTATTGAACAGATTTTTTTGTTTGATGCCATGATAAATATCAAACAATCGCGATTTTTAATACCACCGCCAGGATTTTCATACAAAAAAGAAAAGCCCGGATTCCTTTCGGAATCCGGGCTTTTCTTTTTTTTCAATTATTTAGCGTAGCCGACAGCCCGCTTTTCACGAATGACCGTCACCCGAATCTGGCCGGGGTAGGTCATGTTGTTTTCGATCTTCTCGGCTATTTCCTTACAGAGAATATAGGTACTTTCATCGCCGACCTTTTCGGAGTCGACCATGACGCGAATTTCACGACCAGCCTGAATGGCGTAGGCCTTTTGCACGCCGTCGAATCCGGTTGCCAGTCCTTCAAGCTCTTCAAGACGCTTGACGTAGTTCTCAAGCAATTCCTTGCGTGCGCCGGGCCGTGCGCCGGACAGTGAGTCCGCAGCCTGAACCAGATTGGCGAGGATGGACATGGGTGGCGTGTCTTCGTGGTGGGCGGCGATGGAATGGATGATTTCCTTGGACTCGCCATGTTTCTTGGCCAAATCTGCGCCGATGATGGCATGGGGGCCTTCGATTTCGTGATCGACGGCCTTGCCGATATCGTGCAGCAGACCGGCGCGTTTGGCTTCTTTCTCGTTGAGTCCCAACTCGGCAGCCATGATGCCGCACAGGAAGGCGACTTCCATGGAGTGCTGGAGCACGTTCTGGGAGAAGCTGGTACGGTAATGCAAACGACCGAGCAGGTTGATGACTTCGGGATGAATGCCGTGAACACCGACATCAAAGGT
>JAFLJW010000455.1 GCA_022712815.1 Pseudodesulfovibrio sp.
TGATGGTCTTTTCCATCTCATTGACGGATACAATTTGGTCCATGTCAAAGGTATCGAAAAAATCCGGGGAAAATCCGGGATAGGTGGCCGATATCCTCAGATGAAGGGATTGATCCGGAGCAACATTTTCAAATATCAGGGCAGGCCGGGTCTTTTTAGGATCTCCCGCAAGAACCGTGTATCCAGAATAGGAAATATCCACATGGGTCAGGTTGGAAAACAACAGGGTCAAATATTGTTCCAGAAGATCAGAACTCAAGCGAGTATCAAACAGGGCAAGGGAACTGAAACCTGTTCCAAGGGGCTTGACCCTGTACATGGTATGGCCTGCAAGGATGTGCGTCTCTGTCACAGGAACCATGGAATGAATCTGTTTGGGCCCATGCCACAACCCCAGGGAGGTTTCAAGCTCCTTGTCCTTTTGCACAATGGACAGCCTCACCCGGGCATCCCCCTGGACCAGTTCTATTCTTTTCCCTTTTTCATCCACAAAGTGCTCCGAGCAAAACAACAGGGAAAGCAGATATTCATTGCCGTTGAGATAAAATCCATTGTCCGATGAGGCCGCTTCCCAATCAATGGAGAAGGCCTCCTGTTCCCGAACCCTTGCAATCTCCTTTAGAATGCTTCGCTCGGGGCCTGAATAAAACTCATGGTCCGGATCCACCTGTTTGCCGGAACCATCCACAATATAAAGGGATATCCCCTGCTCTGTCGGAACCATCTTAAAGCTTAGGGTTTCCGGTACCTTTAAATTGCGAATAACCGGACTTGTTTTCCGAAACATCTCAAACAGCGTCTCAATTTCTTGAACCATTTTTTACACCATCAATTTTCCAAATATTTTTTCCAGAAATCCAAAGGCCAAAGTTATACTGTTTTCCGTTTAAGAGATCAATCCTTTGGGTGATTTCTCATATGAACATGAACCTTTTCCCCTGGAATTTTTCTTTAAAAACGTATGCTGATATGCTATGAACCTTTCTATTAATCAAACTCAAAAAAAGGTCTAACTTTGGCTAAATCAAAAGCTGAAAAGAAAAAACAAAAACGAAAGATAAAGATAAAACAGATTAAAACTTCCAGGTTTCAACAGACCATCAGGGAAAATAGTTTATTTCATCTTGAAGATGCCCGTTATTTTTATAATAGCGGCAACATGGACCGGGCTTTGAAATCAATTAAAAAAGCAACCGCAGCCCAGTCCAATGAAGAAGAGATTTTTTGTTTAATGGGAGCCATAGGATTACGTACCGGGAATACAGCACTGGAACTTTCTGCAATGGCAGGCCTTGAAAAAATCGGCCAATTAGCCGATGACTTGAGAATTGACAGGATTTACAAACTGGTTGAACTGAAAAAATTCGATGACTGCATCACAAAAGTTAACTGGGCGCTTAAAAATTTTACCCGGCTTAAAATCAAAGATAAAAGACAGATCAAGGCCAAGATACAGAGTATAAAAGAATATTGCCTGCTCATGACCGACAAGGACCGGAACAATTTTCCCGATTCCCCCCTGTCTTCCCGACCTGCCCCGTTTGATCCGCTTGAGAAGTTTGCCCCCCAGACCTCCCTGGAGAAAACAGAGCAAATTCCGGTAAAAAAGCCCATCCCGGAGCCGATAGTATCTCAGCTGCCCAAAATCCCCGACGTTCCCATTATTTATACCATAAAAGATACCCCTTTTTTCAATGCCCTGTCAGATCCGATCCCTGCAAGCCCTGAAACCTATGAACTGGCCATTTTGAGCCATGAAATCCGGTTTACCGAATCCTTTGAAACCCTTATTTGCCTTTCTTCCCTGACCCAGGTGAAATCCTTCTGGTACCAGGAGGAAACCGCCAAGAAAGTGTTAAAACAATTCAGGGGAAGGGCCATGCTGTCCGATGAAGTGGGTCTTGGCAAAACCATTGAAGCCCTGATCATCCTCATGGAATATATCAAAAGAGGGATGGTAAAAACCGCTCTGATCCTGACCCCCACCCCCCTTGTCAGCCAGTGGAAAGACGAGATAAGCTCAAAGTTCAACATGGATATCCCCTCCACTGATGACCCGGGGTTTAAATCAGGGTCCAAAACATTCTGGAAAGCGCCTTTTGTAATTGCTTCCATTAACCAGGCCAAATCCAAAAAGAATTTTGATTTCATTACGGCCAGGGAATATGACATGATCATTGTGGATGAAGCCCATCATTTAAAGAATCGATCCACCCTGAACTGGAAGCTTGTCAATTCCCTGAAAAAAAGATTTATCCTCCTGTTGACGGCAACCCCCGTGGAAAACAACCTCATGGAACTGTATAACCTGATCATCCTGCTGAAACCAGGCCAGCTGGAAACCGCCACTTCATTCAGGGAAAAATTCATGAAACGAGGAGATCCCACCGATCCCAGGAACCGAGCCCTTCTCAAGGAGCTGCTGGGACAGGTGATGGTTCGGAATACCAGGGCATTGGCAGGGATTAACATTCCTCCCAGGTTTGCCCAGACCATCCGCATCGAACCTACAACGGCTGAAACAGCATTTTATGAACAACTGGAAGCCTTGATCATATCCCTGAATGAAAAAAAACAGGGCCGGGCAAAAATGATTGTAAAGAACCTGCTGACCCAGGCAGGGTCTTCACCCAAAGCGGTTGAATCCACCCTGACCCGCATGCTGGAAAAAGAGGATTACCTTCTGGAGCATGAACGAGAACTTAGGGCAGTTAAAACCCTGTGCCGAACCACACTGGATACGCCCAAGAACAAAGCCCTGCTGAAATTGATCAAGGCTACCCAAGAGAAAATCATTGTGTTTGTCAAATACAAAGGAACCATTGAGCATCTTGCCGAATTTTTGGAATGGAACAATATTTTGTTCTCTCTGTTTCATGGGGGCATGAACAACCCGCAAAAAGAGGCAGCCATTGAGACGTTCCAAAACAAAACCCAGGTGCTGGTCACAACAGAAATCGGCGGAGAGGGACGAAACCTCCAGTTTTGCTCCAGAATGGTCAATTACGACCTGCCCTGGAACCCCATGAAAATAGAATCGGGTAGCCGGGGGTTTTTCTCCCCCAGCCCCCACAACACCCTGCATGCGGGTCCGCACAGGGCGTTTCATCAAGGTTACCGGGCCGAGGCCGGGTAATGAATTTTCACCCACTGTTCTTTGACAGAAATTAACCCTT